>JBATMU010000078.1:0-3232 GCA_049289995.1 Rhizobiaceae bacterium
GGTCTCCGTCGTCCTGGCGCTCCAAACCCATCCAACAGGTTCCCGTGTACCCCGATCCGCAGGCCTTGGCCGACATGGAAGGCCGGCTTGCCTCATGGCCGCCTTTGGTGTTTGCCGGCGAGGCGCGGGCGCTGAAATCGGCTTTGGCCGAAGTGTCGGCGGGCCGGGGATTCCTGCTGCAGGGCGGCGATTGCGCCGAGAGCTTTGCCGAACATGGCGCCGACAACATCCGCGATTTCTTCCGCGTATTCCTGCAGATGGCGGTGGTGCTGACGTTTGCCGGCAACATGCCGGTGGTCAAGCTTGGCCGCATTGCCGGGCAATTCGCCAAGCCGCGCTCCTCCGACAACGAGACCAAGAACGGCGTGACGCTGCCGTCCTATCGCGGCGACATCGTCAACGGCATCGAGTTTGATCCGGCCGCGCGCATGCCCGATCCGGCCCGCCAGGAAATGGCCTACCGGCAATCGGCCGCCACGCTCAACCTGCTGCGGGCCTTCGCGCAAGGCGGCTATGCCAGCCTTGAAAACGTGCAGTCATGGATGCTGAACTATGTGTCCGACAGCCCGCAGAAGAACCGCTATGAGGCGCTTGCCGCCCGCATTTCCGAAACCATCGATTTCATGCGCTCGATCGGCATCACCTCGAAAACCAACCATGCGCTGCGCGAGACCGATTTCTACACCAGCCATGAGGCGCTGCTGCTTGGCTATGAAGAGGCGCTGACGCGCGTCGATTCCACCTCGGGCGACTGGTATGCCACCTCCGGCCACATGATCTGGATCGGCGACCGCACCCGCCAGGAAGATCATGCGCATGTCGAATATTGCCGGGGCATCAAGAACCCGATCGGCCTGAAGATCGGCCCGAGCATGGATGCCGACGGGCTTTTGCGCCTCATCGACACGCTCAACCCGCATGACGAGCCAGGGCGGCTGACGCTGATCTCGCGTTTTGGCTCCGACAAGGTTGGCGATCACCTGCCCAAGCTGATCCGCGCCGTGCAATCGGCCGGCCGGCAGGTGGTGTGGTCATGCGATCCCATGCATGGCAACACGATTTCGGCCGCCAATGGCTACAAGACGCGGCCGTTCGAGCGCGTGCTCAAGGAAGTGCTGTCGTTCTTCGAGATCCACCGCGCCGAAGGCACGCACGCCGGCGGCGTGCATGTGGAAATGACCGGCAAGAATGTCACCGAATGCACGGGCGGGGCGCGCGCCATCACCCAGGAAGATCTGGCCAGCCGCTACCACACCCATTGCGACCCGCGCCTCAACGCCGACCAGGCGCTGGAATTGGCATTCCTAATTGCCGAGCAGATGAAAAAGGACCGCACCGCCGACCGGATCGCGGCGGAGTAGGGGTTCTTGTTCTTCTCCCCTGCGGGGAGAAGGTGGCCCGAAGGGCCGGATGAGGGGGCTGTGCTATGTAGCCCCCCTCTGCCCTCCCGAGCTAGGTCGAGGGGCGGGCATCTCCCCCTCAAGGGGGGAGATCAGCACACCGCCGCCTTCGCCCAACGGCAAACACCTGCTGCAAATTGCAGATTGAAAGCTGCCAGCAATGGCTGCGGCTCTTGATCTCCACCCTTGGGGGGAGATGCAGGCGAAGCCGGCAGAGGGGGGGGTCATTACGCTGCGTTCCAAGCCACCGCCCTTGCCAAGTCCTCGTCCTTGCCGCAAATTACCAAGAATTGGTAATTGGAGCAGGTCATGGGCAAGAACACTTCCGTGGTGATCGGCGAGGCGCAGGAGCGGTTTGTCAAAAAGCAAATCGCGATTGGCCGCTTCGCCACGACCAGCGAGGCCGTCCGGGAAGGGCTGGCACTTCTCGAACAGCGCGAACTCGGCATGGAAGCGCTGCGCCGGGCCATTGATGAGGGTCTGGCGTCGGGGGATGCGCAGGAACTCGATATTGGCAAATGGCTGGCGGCGAAGCGGGCAGCATCTTGAAGCGCCTGCTGTTTCGCGCCAGCGCGCGCGCCGACCTTGACCAAATTTATCTCTGGACGGCCGAAAAATTCGGTTTGGCGCAAGCGGAAGACTATGTGTCCGGTCTGGTCAGAAAGGCAGAGGACGCATCGAGCGAACCTTTATCATGGCGCGATGCCGGGCATATCCGGCCGGGCTTGCTGCGCACCGGCTTCCAATCCCACGTCCTTTATGCAGTGCAGACGCCCGCCGCGTTTGAAGTCATCCGCATCCTGCATGGCGGCATGGATGCCGACAGGTGGGTGTGAGCGTCTAAATGATCAATCCGAGCAATTTGTCGATCGCTTGGCGCAAAGCTGCCAATGCAGCCATACCCTGCGGCGTTGCCGCGATGGAAGCTGTTGCGCCAATAAAAGCGTAGGTCCGTTCAAGAAAGCCGATTGTGACCAATACAAACCGGCGCTTTGGCGTCACTTTGGTTGTCGGAGCCATGGCATCCGCTTGTGTTGGCGTTGTGCCCGCCATCTCTTTGGCTTCGACCCTGATACCGCTGATAAAATTGTCGAAGTCTTCCGAAGTCATGCCATGATCGGAAAGTGCCTCCAGCGCCGTAACCGCATTCTCGATAGGCTCGGAAAGTGCTTTTCCCACTGCGCGGACTTCATCGATTGGTGTTTCCGCGAGCGCGCGCTCACGCTCAAGCGGCAGCGGGAAGTGGGTGATGAGAAGCGCGTGCTTGTTGAAGAATGTCTTCAGCAGGTCGTCCAGACCGGCCCCCCACATTGCGAATTCGCTGCTGTCGAACTCATGTTGTATTGGCGATGCAAACCCCCGGAGCGTATCGGTATGTGGCCGAAATTTTCTGGTGGCGAGATGCGTTTTGTAGCGCACAAGACAAGACGAAATGACCTTGGGGGCATTGCCCGGCAACGCCTCCATAATGGCTTCGGAAATTTCAACTTGCAGGCCCGGCAATTCGAGCAGGTCGGAATTGGAAAGCGGCGTATCGGCCAGCGGATTTGCAGCGATGCCAATTTGTGTTTTGCCACCGTGCTGCTCGGCGGCTGGAATTGGCGTTACTGCATCTTGCAGGATTTTGCCGAGTTCAGCCTTTGTGCGCTTGCGCGGCTTGTAGGCAATTGCCTTGAGAACAGCCTTTTTCCGTTCTTCGGCATTCAGGCCAATGAGGTTGGTATAGACAATCTGCCGGGCCAGCGGGTTCAGCTCGGTTGGTTCCAGCAGAAATGGCAGAAGCTTGCCTTTTTCGCTGCCCGGGTCGGCATTGTAGGCGGCAGACCATTCAG
>JBATMU010000079.1:0-2301 GCA_049289995.1 Rhizobiaceae bacterium
GTGCGGGCCGCCGCAGGTCCGGGCGCTTTCAGGGCAATGAGGGCGGCAAGCGAGGGCATCACGGTCAGGGCATGATCTTTCACCAGCCAACCGGCATCGCGGTACTTGTCGGCTGAACCTTCGGGCGCCGCCTTGCTGACCAGAAGCTGGAACGGCAGGGCGGCAAGCCGCTTGGTCGGCACAATGACCAGCGCCTTGCCCTTTGCTAGATGAGCCACTGGACCGAGCAGCGCCTTGTAGATTTCCTCGCCGGCCTTCAGAACATCGGCCTGCACATCGGTTTTCACGCCCGCGCCCAGGGTCTTTGCGCCGCGCGTTTGTTCGCCGACGCCCAGCAGGCCGCGCATGTGGCGGACGGCGGCGGCAATTTCGCCGGAACCGCGCTCAAGCTCGACCCAGACCGGCTCACCGGATTTCGGCACAGCCCAGAGGTAAGTTGCGGACCTGCCGCCGCCGAGATCGCCGGCATCTGTGTAAAACAGCGCCAGTTCATTGTCGGCAAGGGCGGCCTGCACGGCAGCAAATCCTGGCAGCGCCGGTTGGGAAAGCGCGCCAAACCCGGCAAAGTCCGTGCTGATCCTGGCATCGGCGGCGCGGATGGCTGCGTCCTTTTCCATGAGTTCAGCAGAAAGGCGGCGCTCGCGGACGGGGTCTTGCGCGGCACCGGCCCGCAAAGCCGTCAATTGGCGGTCGGCGCGCTGCCAAGCCTCTACTGCATCTTCCCGGCTGCGCAACAGCGATGCCAGTTCACCCGAACCCGACGCTTGCCTGGCAGCCATTTGCGAAAGGGCCGACGCCGCCTGTGATTCGACAATGCGCTGGGCGACCAGAAAGGCCTTTTCCGAATAGGCAGCCCGGTTTTCCGGTTCCTTGTTGCCAAGCCGGGCGTAGAGGCGGATCAGGCTGCCATAGGCGGCGGCAGCGGAAATTGCGCTGTCTTCCACCTTGCCGGCGCGCATATCCGAGATGGCTGCGGCATTTGCGGCGGCATGGCGGTCTATGCCGGCGACATAACGCTCAAACATGGCCACCGAACCCTGATCATCGCCCTGATCCGCTTTGGCGAGCGCCAGATTGCCAAGCGCCAGCAAGACAGAACGATCATTTTCACCATAGAGAGCCGTCAACCGGGCGAACACATCGGCGAAAATCACCTCGGCTTCGGAAAATTTTTCCTGCCCGCGCCGTATGTAGCCAAGCGTGGCCAGCGCGGATGCCAGGGCAGGCTTTTCGGCTTCAGCCGCTTCAAAGACAGGGATGACAAGCGCGACATGTTCGCCGGCCTCATCGAGCTTTCCCTGCCGCTCCAGCATGGTGGCCAGGCTCAACCGATAGCGCGCTGCCGTCAGCGAGCCCGGGCCTTCGGATTTCTCGGTGCGCGCCAGCAGTGTTTCAAACAGGCTTGCCGCTTCGCCATAACGCTTTTCCCTTGCCATCAAGAGGGCCAGCGTCGAGCGCGCGGAATCGGCCATTCCGCCGGTTTTGCCCGATTTTTCCATGACGGCAACGCCGCGCTTCAAAAGCGGTTCGGCCTCGGCCAGCCGGTTTTGACCGAACAGCAGCATTCCGAGGAACAATTGGCTGAACGCCACCAGCTGATGATCCGGGCCAAGCGCGGACAGGCCAGCATCCAGCGCTTTTTTGTAAAGCGCTTCCGCTTCAACCGGCCGGTCGCGCTTTTCGACCAGATTGGCCAGATGCAGGGTGGAGGTGATGGCGCCTTCGTTGCCTTGTCCGCCAGATTTGAGGCGAATGGCCATGGCAGAGCGGCGCAGGGCCTCGGCCTCGTCAAGCCGCTCCAGCGCTTGCAGGGCAAGCGCATGGCTTTCCATGGCGTCAGCGGCTTCAGGACTTTCCGTGCCGCTGCCAGCCTTCCGGATCGTCACGAGTTTGGCGAAAAGCGGCTCGGCCTTTTCCGGGCGCTGAGCCAGCATCATCTGCGTGGCGAAAAGCTCGGCGAGATCACCAGTCTGCGGGGCAAGCCCGCCAAGCGCCTTCTCGTCACGGATTAGCGCATCGTCGAGCAGAGTGATTGCCGCTTCGGTCTTGCCGGTGCGGATCAAAAGCCGGGCGAGCGAACGTCGTGACTCGGCGATTTTGCCATCGCCGGGCGCAAGGGCCTTTTCGCGGATGGCAAGCGCGCGGGCATAACTCGCCTCCGCACCTTTGTCCTTCAGGTCGGACTGCATCGCGCCCAGATCGGCAAAGGCCGCGGCCAGCGGCAGGCTGTCAGCGCCAAAGGCCTTGGCCGCCCTCTGCGTCACCTCCGCCATCATCAGGGCGGCGTCGCCGAGGCGTCCC
>JBATMU010000080.1:0-2464 GCA_049289995.1 Rhizobiaceae bacterium
GAATAAACGCTTCCTGCGGGATATCGACCTTGCCGAACTGGCGCATGCGTTTTTTGCCCTCTTTCTGCTTGTCGAGCAGCTTGCGCTTGCGCGAGACGTCGCCGCCATAGCATTTGGCGGTGACATCCTTGCGCAGGGCCGAAATGGTTTCGCGCGCCACCACCTTGCCGCCGATGGCCGCCTGGATGGGGATCTTGAACATGTGCTGGGGGATGAGCTCTTTCAGCTTTTCGCACATGACGCGGCCGCGCTTTTCGGCCGCCGTGCGGTGGACCAGCATGGACAAGGCATCGACCGGCTCCTCGTTGACGAGGATGGACATCTTGACCAGATCGCCCTCGCGGTAATCGGTCAGGTGATAATCGAACGAGGCATAGCCCTTGGAGATGGACTTGAGCCGGTCGTAGAAATCGAACACCACTTCGTTGAGCGGCAGGTCATAGACCAGCATGGCGCGCTTGCCGACATAGCTGAGATCGGCCTGAACGCCGCGCCGCTCCTGGCAGAGTTTGAGGATCGAGCCGAGATACTCATCCGGCGACAGGATGGTGGCGCGGATCCACGGCTCGCGGATTTCCAGCACCTTCATGACATCGGGCATGTCGGCAGGATTGTGCAGCGAGACTTCCGAGCCGTCGCGCATGGCGAGCGTATAGACGACCGAGGGCGCGGTGGCGATGAGATCGAGATTGAACTCGCGCTCCAGCCGCTCCTGGATGATTTCGAGGTGCAGCAGGCCCAGAAAGCCGCAGCGGAAGCCGAAGCCGAGCGCGGCGGAGGTTTCCATCTCGTAGGAGAAGCTGGCGTCATTGAGCCGCAGCTTGCCCATGGCGGCGCGCAGGTCCTCGAAATCGGCGGCATCGACCGGAAACAGGCCGCAGAACACCACCGGCTGGGCCGGCTTGAAGCCCGGCAGGGCCTGGGCGCAGGGGCGGCGGTCCTCGGTGATGGTGTCGCCGACGCGGGTGTCGGCCACTTCCTTGATCTGTGCGGTGATGAAGCCGACCTCGCCGGGGCCGAGATCATCGACCGGGGTGATCTTTGGCGTGAAGACGCCGGTGCGGTCGACCAGGTATTTGGCGTCGGCCCCCATCATGCGGATGGTCTGGCCCTTTTTCAGGACGCCATCGATGATGCGGACCAGCACGATGACGCCGAGATAGGGATCGTACCAGGAATCAACCAGCATGGCCTTCAAGGGGGCTGACGGATCGCCGGTCTTGGGGGCCGGCAGGTCATTGACGATGGCTTCGAGCACATCGGGCACGCCAAGCCCGGTCTTGGCGGAAATCATCACGGCGTTTGAGGTGTCGAGCCCGATGACTTCCTCGACCTGTTCGCGGATGCGCTCGGGCTCGGCGGCGGGCAGATCGACCTTGTTGAGGACGACAACGATCTCGTGATTGTTGTCGATGGCCTGATAGACATTGGCGAGCGTCTGCGCCTCGACGCCCTGCGACGCGTCCACCACCAGGAGCGAGCCTTCGCAGGCGGCCAGCGAGCGGGAAACCTCATAGGCGAAATCAACATGGCCGGGCGTGTCCATGAGATTGAGCACATAGTCCTCGCCATTCCTGGCGCGGTAGTTGAGCCGCACGGTCTGGGCCTTGATGGTGATGCCGCGCTCTTTCTCGATATCCATGGAATCGAGCACCTGCTCGGTCATTTCGCGCGCCTCCAGCCCGCCGGTGAGCTGGATCAGCCGGTCGGCGAGCGTGGATTTGCCGTGGTCGATATGGGCCACGATGGAGAAATTGCGGATATGGTCGCGGGGGAAGCTCATGGCCGGGCAGATAGCGGTGGGCGGGGCAAAAGGCAAGCGCGTGACCAGCAGCCGCACATTGCATGCGCAAAAACATGCGTATAGATTATGCGCAAGGAGAATGCGCCATGCTGGCCAGAAATGAAACCGCTGCCCGCAAGGCGGCCAATCTGTCGATCGACGCCAAAGTGCTGGCCGAGGCGAAGGCGCTGGACATCAATGTGTCGCGCGCCGCCGAGGCCGGCATTGCCGCCGCGGTAAGCAAGGAAAAGAGCCGCCGCTGGCTGGCGGAAAACCGCGAGGCGCTCTTGTATTACAATGCGTGGATTGACGAACACGGGTTGCCGCTCGACGAATACCGGCAGTTCTGACCGACATGGCCCGGCATGACGTTCATCGCAATCCAAAGGGCGGCGGATTCATTCTGGATGTCCAGAATGACATTTTTGACATCATCGGCAGCCGGGTGGTTGTGCCCCTGATGCCGGGTGACACCTATGTGCGGCTCGCGGCGCGGCTCAATCCGGAATTCGAAATCGACGGTCGCCGTTATGTTATGCTCACGCAATTGATCGCAGCGGTGCCCGCAGCCATACTGGGCGCTCCGGCCGCCAATCTCGGCGAGCATCACGGCGAGATCACCGAGGCGCTGGACATGCTGTTCCAGGGGTTTTAGGCCAGCCCCGCCTCCCAGCCGAGCAT
>JBATMU010000081.1:0-3205 GCA_049289995.1 Rhizobiaceae bacterium
GGATCTCCGACCACCTGCTGATAGATGGCGGCACTGGAAGCGGCAGCGGCGCGGGCGCCGGCCAATTGCGCTTCAGCTGCCGAGCGGCTGGCCTCGGCCTGGGCGACGTCGGTGCGGGTGCCCTCGCCCACTTCAAAGCGCGAACGTGCCGCACGCACCTGTTCGGACAGGAATTTCAGGTTCTTTTCGCGCAGGGCGGCGATTTGCCGGTCGCGCAGCACATCGACAAAGGCGCTTGCCGCGTCAAACAGCGTGTTCTGTTCGGTGTTTTTCAGGTTTTCGACACTGGCGCGGACGCGCGATTCGGCAGCAGAAACATTGTTCTTGGTCTGAAAGCCGTCAAACAGCGATTGCTGGATCTGTATGCCGAACTGACCGGTGGTGATGTGCTGGCCAAATCCGCCTGAACTCGAAGCTGAATGCGTGGCCGAGGCCGAACCGGCTATGACCGGCCGGTAGCCGGATTTGGCAATCGCCACGCCTTCATCGGTAACGCGCACGCCGGCGCGGGCCTGATTGAGGGTGGAATTGTACTGATAGGCCTTGGTCATGGCGCCGATCAGCGTTTCGGCGCTGGCGGCTGCCGGAAACAGTGCAGACGCCGCAAGCAGTGCGGCAAACATCCCGGTCATCTGGCGACGCAACACGGCAAAACCCCTGTTTTCAAGCAGGCCAATCCGCCGACGATGCAGCAACAGCCTTGTTCAGGTTAGACGATTTCAAATGGCGATGCGCCATCGAAATTCCACCATCCCCCGCTACTTTCAGTTCATCCGTTGCACAATGGCCACGCTGCCACTGGGGCAACCGGTCAGAAAACGAAGCTTTCCTCGCGGGCGAACCCCGGAAGCGGCCGCACGGCTGCGTTGAAACCCCGCCGACCGGAGACCCTGCCGCCGGTATTCACGTGGAGATTTGCGACGCCGGCATTGCCGGTTCCGGAAACTTCGACCAGACGGCCGCCTTCGGCAAGCTGACCAAACAGCTTTTCAGGAGCGACGCTGACAGCGCCCTCGACCAAAATCACATCGTAAGGTGCATTGGCCGCCCAGCCGGCAGCCAGTTGCCCCTCGGCCACCGTGACATTGGGCTGGGCAGAAAGGTTTTCCCTGGCCGCGGCGGCAAGGGATGCATCGCATTCAAGAGCCGTGACCGACGCTGCAAATGTTGCCGCAACTGCTGCAGAATAGCCGGTGCCTGCGCCGACGATCAGCACCTTGTCGCCGCTTTGCGGATTGGCAAGCTGCAAAAGCTTGGCGAACGGCGACGGCTCCATGAGAAAACGGCTGCCGTTAAGGGCGATGTCTTCATCGATATAGGCGAGAGCCGCGCGCGCCTCCGGTACGAAACGCTCGCGCGCGACCGTGCCCATGGCGTCCAAAATGGCCGGATTGGTCACATCGGTCGTGCGCAATTGGCAATCGACCATTTTCGTCCGCGCGTCCTGAAAGCTCAGCATGGCTCACACCGGTTCTTCAACGGCGGCAAGTGCCGCGACAATCCGGGTATAGACCCGGCAAGACCTATGTGAAAGCGCCTGGAGGCCTCGCCCGGAATCGAACCGGGGTGCAAGGATTTGCAGTCCTCTGCGTAACCACTCCGCCACGAGGCCGGGCGCTTCACAACGTTCTAGGCGGGGTCTGTTAACAGAGGGTATCGGGTGCCGCAAGGCGCAGCGTGGATCAGGGCCGGGATTTTTCCCGGCGGCCGTATTTCACTGCAAGCCTGCGCCGCCAGCGCCGGACCATCGGTATCTCGTAAGACAAAACCAACAGTCCGAGCGGGATCATCCAGAATCCGAGAATGGGCAGGAAGCCTACAATGCCGCCCAGGATCAGCAATACGCCGATCGCGATCCGCAATCCCCGCGATTCGGGCATGTCGAGCGTCTTGCCAAAAAGGGTGATCTTGCGCAGCTTGCTGCTCCGGACTTTGACTGAGCGCGGATGCGCGCCAACCGCGATATAGGTTCGGGCAGCGGGAATTGACAGGCCCAAGGCGCCAACAGGCAGACGCACCGCCCGATGCGCGCCGACCGGCATAAGCCGATTTGTATGTGGCTTGAAGAATTTGGCGCTTTGCAAAGCAGAAATCCTTTTGCTATAGGCACGCCACGTCACGATGTGAGCACTGTTCCCCGGTAGCTCAGTGGTAGAGCAACCGGCTGTTAACCGGTTGGTCGCTGGTTCGAATCCGGCCCGGGGAGCCAAACCTTCCAGAAAAATTTGGAAATTTGCAGGTTTTGCCTTGTTTGGCGGCCAATTCGCCAAATTTCATGGCAAATGGCCCGCGAAAACGCGGCGGCTTGATATATCGCAAATCATGCAGATATCGAAGGACTAGGCTGGCGCCGGATAGTTTTCCGGAGGGTTCGATGTCCGCACGTCTCGTCCGTTTTGCGCTGCTTTCCAGCGTTTTGTCAGTCCTGCCTTTTGGTTTGGCGCATGCCGGGGATGGATCAACGGCTGCGGCTTTGCCGTGGTCCGGTCATGTTGAAGGCTATTTCGGGCTGGCGACCCTGCCCGGCATTACAGTCAGGGCAGCGGGCGGAACGGCCCGCGCAAACGCCAGTTTTGCGCAGAAATGGAATGCCGAAGGTGAGATTTTCGGCGATTCGCTGTTCAATTCAGCCGGAAATCTGGCTGCTTTCGGCGGTGCGGCGCATCTTTACTGGCGAGATCCCTCCAGCCATGCGCTGGGTGGTTTCATCACCACTAACGGCCTATGGGGCGATGGCAACCTGTTTGCCACCCATACACGGGTCGGCGGTCAGGCGCAGGCCTATCTCGACAATGTCACGCTTTATGGACAGGCTTGGTACGGCCAGGAGCGGACAATCGGCAACCCTGTTCCGCTCAATGAATGGGGCGGGCGAGGCATGGTGCGCTGGTTCGCCAACGACAATCTGCGCTTTGACGGTGAAGTCACCTGGCTGACCGTATCCGGCGGCGGCATTCAGGCTTCCGGCATCATCGCTGCATTGCAGGCCAATTACCGTTTCACTGACAAGCCGGTGTCGGTCTTTGCGCGCTATCAGGTCGATCACCCCATGCAGGATGCGGCCTTTGTCGGCGATTTGCACCGTTTCACCCTTGGTGCGCGCTGGAGTTTCGGTTCATCGAGCCTGAAGGAAGAGGACCGTTATGGCGCAACGATGGAAGCGCCGACGCGGATCATCCATTTCTTCGCGCGCTGATTTCAATTT
>JBATMU010000082.1:0-25832 GCA_049289995.1 Rhizobiaceae bacterium
GCTCGGACCTTTGGCTGTCAGCCCGGATTTTCAGGGTGCAGGACTTGGATCGGCGCTGATGCGGGCGGCGATTGAGGCTGCGCAGGCGCTTGGCCATGGCGCGGTAATCCTGGTCGGCGATGCAGCCTATTATGCGCGCTTCGGGTTTTCAGCGGCGCTGACAGGCAATCTCGCCATGCCCGGACCGTTCGAAAAACACCGGCTGCTGGCGCTTGAACTTCGCAGTGGGGCGCTTGCGGGCGCAAGCGGCATTCTCAAGCCGACGGGCCGCAAGCTCGCTGCCGAGCCGGTCCGCAAGGCCGCCTGACATTTCAAACAACAAAAAGGCCGGCAGTTGCGCCGGCCTTTTCAGTCCTTGCCAGTGGCCGGTCAGTGAAATTGTCTCAGAGAACCTGGCTCAGCGACATGGCGACCGACATGTCGCCCTCGATCTTCAGCTTGCCCTGCATATAGGCCATGGTCGGATTGAGATCGCCCGACATCAGCGATTCCATGTCGTCCTTGGACAGCGAGATCGTGCAATCGGCCTCGCCATCTTCAGTGGACACCGACGCGCCGTTGACGACAACCACGCCGTCGCTGCCGCAATTGAATTTCACCGAGCGGTCAAAACCGCCGCCGGCAACGCGGGTGCGGATCTTTTCAGCAATGTCCTGCATGCTCATTGTCGTCTCCCCAAAGGCGGCAGCGCCGCATGATGATGGTTTCTCGATAGAACAGTATTGACGTTTACGTCAACGGGAATTGCGCCGGAGCGTGCTGAAATCGTTGCCTGTCCGCGCCTTGCCCTTTATTGCCAGAAGTCCGGCCGGAGAAGCGGGAGAAACAAATGATGGCTGATCTGGTCTGCCTTGGTGAGCCTTTGGTGGAGTTCAACCGCCGCGCCGACGGGCTGTGGCTCGAAGGCCATGGCGGCGATGTCTCCAACACCGCCATTGCCGCCGCCCGCATGGGCGCGCGTACGGCGATCCTGACCCGGTTGGGCGCCGACATTTTCGGTGACAGCCTGATGGCGCTGTGGGCGCGTGAAGGCGTGGATGCCAGCGCTGTCATCGGCGATGCGGAGGCGGCAACCGGCCTCTATTTCGTCACGCATGGTCCGGATGGCCATCACTTTGCCTATGCACGGGCTGGTTCCGCCGCCAGCCGCCTGGTTCCGACCGATCTCAAGCCGGAAATGTTCAACGGGGTTCGCATCCTGCATGTGTCGGGCATCAGCCTCGCCATTTCGGAAAGCGCGCGGCAAACGGTGTTTGCAGCAATCGCCATGGCCAAAAAGGCCGGCGCAAGGATCTCGTTCGATACAAACCTGCGGCTGCGTTTGTGGGGCCTTGATCAGGCGCGCCAGGTGATCGGCGAAGCGGCGGCAATGGCCGACATCGTGCTGCCGGGGCTTGATGACGCGGTGCAGCTGACCGGCCTCATCGATCCCGACGCAATCGCCAGCCATTATCTCGGGCTTGGTGCGGCAATCGTGGCGCTGACACTCGGCAAGGAGGGCGTGCTCATTGCCACCGGGGATCGGCGCGAGATGATTGCCGGCCATGTTGTGGCAGCCGTGGACGCCACGGGGGCGGGCGATGCCTTTGACGGCGCGTTCTTGGCCTGTCTCCTGGAGGGCATGACGCCATTTGAAGCAGGCCGTCTTGCCAATGCGGCGGCGGCGCTGTCAACGCTTGGCGCAGGCGCCGTCGCGCCCCTGCCGCGCCGCGCGGAGGTCGAGGCAGTTTTCGGCTGATAGCCTGCGCCAAATTTTCCGGAATTCGCAATTGAAAGGAATGGTAGCGAGAGAGGGATTTGAACCCCCGACCTAAGGATTATGATTCCCTCGCTCTAACCAACTGAGCTACCTCGCCAAAGGCATGCCAGGCAGAACCCGGCAGGAACGGGCGGGATATAGGGCGGCAGTCCTTGCCCTGTCAAGAATTGATTGCAAGACGGAAGCGGCGGACGGCCACATTGCGCTGAGGGGCATTCACAGAAAGCCGGGGTTGAGTTCCCGCTGCTGGCTGTCTATGTCTCGGGCAATCAGATTTCCGGTCAGAGGCACATGGCGCCGCGCATTGCAGTATTGGGTTGCGGTTATTGGGGCAGCAATCATATCCGCACACTCAAGTCGCTCGGCGCTTTGGCTGCCGTGTCGGATGTCAATTCGGCGAGGGCCGAAGGGTTTGCCAGCGAATATGGCTGCGAGGCCATTGCGCCCGACGCGCTGTTTGACCGGCCCGACATCGACGCCGTGGTGCTGGCGCTGCCGCCGCAATTCCATGCCGACATGGCCCTGCGCGCCATTGCCGCAGGCAAGGATCTTCTGGTCGAAAAGCCGATTGCGCTGACCGTTGCCGATGCCGAGCGAATTGTCGCGGCCGCACGCGCGGCGGGGCGCATTTTCATGACCGGCCATGTCTTGCGTTTTCATCCGGCCTTTGAGGAATTGATGACGCTGATCGCCTCGGGCGAATTGGGCGAGATCAAATACATCCATTCGCACCGGCTCGGGCTTGGCAAGTTCCACACGGAAAATGATGCGCTGTGGGATCTGGCTCCGCATGACCTGTCCATGATTCTGGCCATCACCGGCGAGGCGCCCAATTCCATCCGCGGCGAGGGGGCTGCTCTGCTCGATCACCTGTCGGATTTTGCGCACCTGCACATGCGGTTTCCGAGCGGAATCCGCAGCCATTTGTTTGCCTCGCGGCTCAATCCCTACCGCGAGCGGCGGCTGACAGTGGTCGGCACCAAGGCGATGGCGGTGTTTGACGATGTCGAAGCCTGGGGCCGCAAGCTGGCGGTCTACCGCCACGCTGTCTGGCAGGATTCGGGCCAATGGGCGTTCACCGCCAATGAACCTGCCTATATCCCGGTCAAGGACGGCATGCCGCTGACCCGCGAATTGCAGCATTTCATCGATTGCATCGAAACGCGCGCCGAGCCGCGCACCCATGGCGAGGAGGCTGTGCAGGTCCTGAAAATCCTGACAGCCGGCAGCGTAACCCACGACTGACATTCAACCGCCGGTTCTTGTGTGTTCACCCCTGCGGGTGATTGGCTAGGGCTTTGTGAGGTCCTAGCTTGGCCTTGCCGATGCCGGAATGCTGAGGGTCAAGTGATGAAGATGCCTGCTTTGTTTGCGGTTTTGATGATCTGGCTCGCCTATTGCGGTGTCGCCCACGCCTATTCGCCCGGCGAGAGTTGCCATCTCAAACGAACCAGCGACGGGTTTGTGGCCCTGCGCAAGGCACCGAGCGTGACTGCCCAACGCATCAGGAAGCTGTATTTCGGACAATATCGCGTCAGCCCGATCGGGCCCATCGGCCAATGGGTAAAGGTCGTGGCCGGGAAGCCGGAAGGCTGGTCGGGCAGGGGCTATGTGCGGTCAAGTCTTGTCAACTGGAACGCCTGTGACAGCGCAGGATAACGCGTTGGCATTGATTTGGTTCAGGCTGCGACGCCTGATGCCGCCAGTTTCTGCAATTTTGCTTCCGCGCCCGCGCCGCGCTCGGACCGCGCAATGAAACCGCCGCCCAGAACGCGGGAGCCTTCGCTGTCGTCGGCATAGAACACACATGCCTGACCGGGCGCGATGCCGGTTTCACCGTCGGCCAGTTCGACGCAGACCTGGCCGTCCTTTCGGCGCAGAACGGCCGGGCGCGGCGGCCGGGTCGAGCGGACCTTGGCGAATATGTCCATGCCGGCTTCGCCAAGCGATTCGAGCGGCCCATTGCCCAGCCAATTGACGTCGCGCAGGAACACGCGGCGGGTTTCCAGCGCCTCGCGCGGGCCGACCACCACGCGGGCGGCATCGGGATCAAGATGTACCACATAGAGCGGTTCGCCAGCCGCCACGCCGATGCCGCGCCGCTGGCCGATGGTGAATTTCAAAATCCCGTCATGGCGGCCAAGGACCCGCCCATCGATATGGACGATCTCGCCGGGAGAAGCGGCGTTGGGATTAAGCTTGGCGATGACATCGGTATATTTGCCTTGCGGCACAAAGCAGATGTCCTGGCTGTCCTGCTTGGCGGCGACGGAAAGGCCCATGTCTTCGGCGAGCGCGCGGACATCGGGCTTGGCCATGCCGCCGAGCGGGAAGCGCAGGAAATCCAGCTGCGCCTGGGTGGTGGCAAACAGGAAATAGCTCTGGTCACGGCTGGCGTCGACTGGCCGGTAGAGCGCGCGGTGGGCGCCATCCTGTTCGGAGCGCACATAATGGCCGGTGGCCAGCGCTTCGGCGCCAAGGTCGCGGGCGGTTTCCAAGAGGTCGGCAAATTTTACGGTCTGATTGCAGGCCACGCAGGGAATGGGCGTTTCGCCTGCTGCATAGCTTGCCGCAAACGGATCGATCACCGCCTCGCGGAACCGCTGCTCGTAATCAAGCACATAGTGGGGAATGCCCAGGGTGGCGGCTACCCGCCTGGCGTCATCGATGTCCTGGCCTGCGCAGCAAGCGCCGGCGCGGTGCACGGCCGCGCCATGATCGTAAAGCTGCAAGGTTGCGCCGATGACGTCATAGCCCTGCTTTTTCAGGATGCCGGCAACCACGGACGAATCCACACCGCCGGACATGGCGACCATGATCCGTGTGTCCTTGGGGTCCTTGGGCAGGTCGAGGCTGTTCATGGCTATCCGGCAGCAGGCAAGCGTCGCCTGCATATAGGGGAAAGTTCGGCCAAAAGCCATGCCGGAGGGCGAATTGCCAGCCAATGACGCCACGTTAACCGCGAAAGTCGGCCTGTTAGCTTCGTGTTAGCTTATGCTTAGGCAATTTTTAAAGCTGTTGGGTTAGCTTCACCTCGATTGGGTCTTTGAATGTGTAGAGAGTGCAATGACCGATTTGGTAAGACCACGCGTTAAATATGTCATCGGCCCGGATGGAAGCCCGCTGACCATTGCCGATCTCCCGCCGTCCAATACGCGGCGCTGGGTGATCCGCAGAAAAGCGGAAGTTGTCGCGGCTGTCCGCGGCGGCCTTCTCAGCCTTGAAGAGGCCTGCAACCGCTACAAGCTGACATTTGAGGAATTCCTGTCCTGGCAGGCGTCAATCGACGAATACGGGCTTGCGGGTCTGCGCACGACGCGCATCCAGCAATACCGCCACTAGCGTCAGGTTTTGCGAATTTTCTGAAGCCGGCGGCAACGCCGGCTTTTTTGCGTTCAGTGTTCTGCACCAAGTTTCTTGACCAGGGCGGCAGCAGCCATGGTCAAGATCACCGACGCCGCAAAAAACCACAAGCCGGGCAACACAAAAGCACTGGCCAGCCCGCTGGTCTTGGCTGCAAACACCACCAAAGCCACCAGCACGACATCCATCATTGACCAATTCGACAAGGCGCGCACCCAGCCGGGCAAAGCCATGCCTTCGCGGTCGCGCGCCATTGCCGCGAACAGCAGGAGGAGCAGTTTGACGGCAGGAAACAGGATGGAGACGGCAAGAATCAGCGCCATCAGGGCATAGTCGCCACCTTGCCACAGCGACATCACCATGCCGGCCAGCGAAGGCTCCTCGGAAAAAAATTGCAGCTTGCGGATCTGCATCAAAGGCTGGGAAATGCCCAGCCCGAAGCTCAGGATTGCGAAAAACAACAGAACGGCAAGCAGGCGGCGCATGCCATCTGCATATCGCCGCCATCCGGCAAAGTCATTACCGCGCCGTGAAAATCAGCCGATCATCACGCGGCGGGCGTCGGCGTCGTGATCGCGCGCCTTTATATCGCGCATTTCGAGCGCTTCGGCCTTTTCAAGTTCGCCAAGCGCCAGATCAAGCGCAGCTTGCGCGCCGTTTTTCTGGCCGGTCAGTTCGGCCTGCGAATTGCGCAGATTGTCGCGGCGCAGCCGGGCGGCCTTGGCGAAGGTCGGATAGGCGAAATGGTTGACGTCGGTAATGCCCGACTTGCGTTCCTCATTGCCAATCTGGGCTTCCAGTTCGCCGGCCATGCGCTCGAACTCGGCAATCATCGTGTCGAGCTGCAGCAATTGGCGGCGCTTCTCGGTAACCTGGAATTGCTTGAGGCGAACAATGCTCTCGCGCGATTTCATGACTCAATACTCCCAAAAAATCCGGAGAGGCCGCAAACTCAAAACCCGGCTTCCCATTGCACGCTGCGGTAAATGGCCGGTTTTGATTCCCAAATCAGGCGGAATTAACCATTCATTTACGCGCATCATTAATCATACGGGTAAGGGCTTAAGGCGAAGTAAAAATCACCGGGCCTGGGACTGCGGGGACAAATCGAGTCGCTTGAATCGCTTGGAGCTGTTTCTTAACGCTATGAATTAAGAAATCTGAACCGGGATTCTCAAAAAGATTCAATGGACTGATGTAGGACCCTAAAAAAATGATTAGCACTTGCCAGATGGAAATAGATTTTGTTAACCATTCGGTGGCAGGCTGATTCAAGGCGAAGACTGCTCCGCCTCCGGTACGGGGAAATGACCGGCTTGGCGGCGGACAAAGGGGACTGACATGCGCGTTTTGCTGATTGAAGACGACAGTGCAACCGCACACAGCATCGAGCTGATGCTGAAATCGGAGAGTTTCAATGTCTATACGACGGACCTCGGTGAAGAGGGCGTCGATCTGGGCAAGCTGTATGATTACGACATCATCCTTCTCGACCTGAACCTCCCGGACATGTCCGGTTACGAGGTTTTGCGCACCTTGCGCCTTTCGAAGGTGAAAACGCCAATCCTGATCCTGTCCGGCATGGCCGGCATTGAAGACAAGGTGCGGGGCCTGGGCTTCGGCGCCGATGACTACATGACCAAGCCGTTCCACAAGGATGAACTGGTCGCCCGCATCCATGCCATCGTCCGCCGTTCCAAGGGCCATGCGCAATCAGTCATCACCACTGGCGATCTGATCGTCAATCTGGATGCCAAGACGGTGGAAGTTGCGGGCCAGCGCGTTCACCTGACCGGCAAGGAATACCAGATGCTGGAGCTGCTCTCGCTGCGCAAGGGCACGACGCTCACCAAGGAAATGTTCCTCAACCACCTTTATGGCGGCATGGATGAGCCGGAACTTAAAATCATCGATGTGTTCATCTGCAAGCTGCGCAAGAAGCTCGACGTTGCCTCCGGCAACCAGAACTTCATCGAAACCGTCTGGGGCCGCGGCTATGTGCTGCGCGAGCCGGAAGACGTCCGCAACATCGCCTGATCTTGCGCGAAGTCATTGAAAAAGCCCGGATTCCCGGGCTTTTTTCATTTGCGGAGTTCCATTTCAATTGGATCAGGCGGCGACCAATTCCCGATAGCGTGCGGTCAGTACGCGCCGGTCGAACGGCTTGAGAATATAGCCCGACGCCCCGGCCCGTTTGGCGCGCATCACCGCCGGCACATCCAGCTGCGGCAGGCACAGCGCCACTTTCGGCCGTTTGGGACCGTCAATGGCCATGATCATTCGGATCAGGTCGAGGCTGGGCATGTCCGGCAGCGATGCGTCGACGATGATCGTGTCCGGCATGTCCGCCAGGCACTGATCCAGCGCCTGGCCCGCGTCGGCTGCTTCAATCACCGACAGTTCCGGGCTCGTCAGAATGCGTTTGACGACTTTGCGGATGACGCCAGAGTCATCGACGATCATGCAGCGCTTCATCCGGCGTGTTCCCGTGTCCCGAAAATCCCCGGACAATGCCCGGGTCAGGATGACACTGGCGCAAAACGGTAAACAAGCCGCAAAGGCGATTCAAATAATTCTCTGCAATCTGTGGCTGTCAGGCAGCCGTCAGCGTAATGGCTTCGGGCGTGGCATGAATATCAATCGTCATGCCGGATTCCCGAGCCAGAAGCAGCGTGTAGTAGGGCTGCACGGCGTGGGCGTCGATGGCCTCTTCCGGTTTGTGCCCGGAATGCAACTCCAGGAACTTTGCCGGAACCCGCAGCATCGGTCCCGAGGAGGTCAGCGTGAACTTGGGCGCTGTTTCAAGGGTTTCAAGGTTCACGGACAATTTTCCGCCGCGCGGAATGGCGGCATTGGCAACCAGGATAAGGTTGAGCAGCAGCTTGACCTTGTTCTTGGGCAAAAGCGCCCGCCCGCCGGTCCACATGAATTCCGGCTTTTCATTGGCCAGATAGGCGCGCGCCACCTGTTCGGCGTCGCCGGTATCGATCTGCATGCCGGCCGAACCGGCGGCGCCGAAAGCGATGCGGGCGAATTGCAGCCTTGCGGAGGCATTGCGTGCGCTGGCGCGGATAAGGCCCATGGCGTCTGCATCTGCGCCGCCCTCGTCGAGCAGTTCGAGGCCGTTGTTGATGGCGCCAACCGGCGAAATGATGTCGTGACAGACGCGGCTGCACAACAGCGCGCCCAGATCCATGGCCGACAAGGTGAAAAGGTCAGACATGCCAGAAATTCCCCCGAAAAAGATGCAACTGCCGCGCGCGAATCAGTGTGCCAAAATGCCCGGCTAGTCGTTACACAGCGGTCCGGAATTGCGCAAGAAAGCCGCAGCTGCGGCAGATCGCGGCCAGGGCCTCGCATTCGCCGTCTTTCAGCCTTGGAAGCGCCCATTTGCGCCGTATTTTAAGACTTGAAAAAGGATTGAAGCCTAGTTTGCGGCTTGGTGATCCGAGGCAGCCGAAGAGCTGCCCGGCGCGCCATGGCGGACAAACAGGCATGCAGGCGAATGGAGTTTCGACGCATGACGAACCGGTATGCCGCGCGCTTTGCCGCCCTCATTCTCTTGGCGCTGTCATGGATGGCGCCTGCCATCGCGCCTGCTGCCGCAGATGACGGCTATTCGGCCCAGGAAATCGTTGATTCGGGACACAAGTTTTTCGGTTCGACCTCCGGCGGCCTAGCCACGGTGATCGAGAAAATCTTTGAAAGCTATGGCCTGCCAAATGGCTATGTGCTCGGCGAAGAAGGGGCGGGCGCCATTGTCGGCGGCCTGACCTATGGCGAAGGCCTGCTTTACACAAAAAATGCCGGCGACCACAAAGTGTTCTGGCAGGGACCGTCGATCGGCTGGGATTTTGGCGGCAACGGCACGCGCACCATGATGCTGGTCTACAATTTGGATGACATCAGCGGTCTCTACAAACGCTTCGGCGGAGTCTCCGGCTCGGCCTATGTCATTGCCGGTGTCGGCTTCAACGTGCTGAAAAACGGCAGAACCATATTGGTTCCGGTCCGCACCGGCGTCGGGGCGCGGCTTGGCGTCAATGTCGGCTATTTGAAGCTGACTCCGGAGCCGACCTGGAATCCGTTCTGAGCGCCATGGCTTGACTTGACGCAAAAAGAAGTGGAATCGGCAGGGCCTGCCATGGCATGGTCGCATCCAGCCTTTCCGGATATTCCGCTTGATCCAGTCCATCCTTTTCTTTTTGTTTGGTTTTCTGGGCGCAACGCTGATTGCGCTGATGCTGGCGCCGGCGTTTTGGCGGCGGGCCGAAAGGCTGACGCGCAGACAGCTTGAAGCGACGCTTCCGCTCTCGCTCAACGAAATTCAGGCCGACAAGGACCGCTTGCGAGCAGAATCGGCAATGGCCATCCGCAGCCTGGAGATTTCCGGGACGGAATTGCGCGACCGCAACAACCATTTGATGCTTGAAATCGGCCATCTGCGCGAGGAAATCCGCACAATCAGCGAAAAAAACCTGCACGCCCGCGAAGCCAATGTGAGATTGAACGCCGAGCGCGACGATTTGCGCGAAAAACTGGCGCGGCGGGATGCCGAGGTGGAAAATCTGCGCGAAGAGGCGTCCGATCTGGAGGCCAGCCTCTCAAGGCTGCGCTCCGACCATGCCGAACTGAATGGCCAATATTCAGAGGTGTTGCTGGAGTCCAGCAATAGGCAGGTCGAACTGGTGGCACGAGATGCCGATATTGAAAGGCTGAGACATGATCTTGGCGGTCTTCGCGCCAAACGGGCCGAAATTGAAACGCGCGCCAAAGAGGCTGAAGCGGCCATGCGGTCTGCAGTTGCAAGCCAGCGCCTTGAAGCTCGAAAAGTTGCCGACCTGCAGAAGCGGCATGACAAGACGATTGCGATGCTGGCCGAACGCGAAGAACAGGCGACACGGCGCGACAGCGAACTTGCGCGGCTCAAGGTTGATCTTCGCGATGCCGGGCGGGAGAAATCCGGCGCCTTGAAAGCTTTGACGGAGATCGAACGCGCGCGGAAACGGCAGGAAATTGCCGAGTCAAAAAATTCAAAAGCGGCCATTCCAGCCGCTCAGCCACCTGCGGGTGACGCGCTGCTGCGCGAACAAATCCACGAACTTACCGCGCAGGTCGTGGTCATGACGGCAGCGCTGGAAGGTGATGCGCTTGACGGGCTTGGCAAGGCCGGAAAACCCGTCAAAGGAGCGCCGCTCAGCCTGGCCGACCGGGTGCGGCGGCTGCAAGCCAAGGCCGCCAAGGCCTGAACCCAGATATTAGAGCGTTTCTCGCTCAAATTGAATCGTTTGAGCGCCGGGATTTTGCGGCCTGGCCAGAAGCGGAAGGCGACGCGATGCGGGCATCGCAAGCATTTCGCGACGCAGACCAGGGCACGAAAGACCAAGCTTGGGCGATTGCAGTTCGCCAAGTAAATCAGCGTGTTGGCCGATCCGGCTTGGCGGCCTTTTCCGCTCGGGCCGTGTCGAAATCCTCGCGCGATGCTCGCATCACGCTGCGGTGTTCTCCTTGCCCGCGCGGAAAATTCCTGCCATCAAACTGCTCCAATTTGAACGAGAAGCGCTCTAGCGGGCGAAATGATGCAGCGCAATGGCGCTTGCGGCAGCGACATTCAGGCTGTCGAGATCGCCCCGCATGGCAATGCGGACCGTCTGCAAATTCTGCAGCAAGCGTTCCGGCAGCCCTTCGCCTTCTGCGCCGAGCAGGATTGCTGTTTGCGGCCCGGGAACGAGTTCTGTCAAAAGGGTTTTCCCTTGCGGGCTGAGCGCCAGAACGTCGTAACCGCTACTCGCCAGCAGGCTGGTCATTTGCGCTGCAGAGGCGCAGCGCGCCCAGGGCGTTTTCAGAACGGCCCCCACCGAGACGCGGATCGCCTTTCGGTAGAGAGGATCACATGAGGTTTCATCCAACAGCACGGCGCCTGCGCCAAAAGCGGCGGCGTTGCGGAACAGCGCGCCCATATTGTCATGGTTGGCAATGCCTGCCAGCGTCAGCACCAGCGGCGGCCTGGTTTCAAGCAATATGGCTGCATCTTCGGCAGGGCGCATGCGGCCAAGCGCCAGGATGCCGCGGTGAAGGTGAAAACCGGCAATGCGGTCCAGAATATCCTGCGAGGCGATATGAACCGGCACGCCCTCCGGCATCAGGGCCAAAGTATCGGCCATGCCGCCGAGCCGGTTTTCGAGGATGAGCACCGATACGATTTCAAAACGCCTGGCGGCAAACAGCACGTTGAGCACCACCTTGCCTTCGGCGATGAACAGGCCGTCGCGGCGGCGCAGGTCGCGCTCGCGGATGTCGCGGAAGGGGGCAATCGCCGGATCATCCGGATCGGTGATGCGGATCATCGGCGGTCAGGTTTCCAGCGGGCAAGCAGCGCCGAATTGGTGACCACCGAGACCGACGAGAACGCCATGGCCGCCCCGGCAAAGACCGGCGATAGCACGCCAAATGCCGCAAGCGGAATGCCAATGACATTGTAGCCGAATGCCCAGACGAGGTTTTGCAGGATGGTGCGGCGGGTCTTGCGGGCAATGTCGAGCGCATCGCCGACAAGGTGCAGGTCGGGGCGCATCAGGGTCACGGACGCTGCCTCGCGGGCCACATCTGCGCCGCTCGCCATGGCGATGCCGAGGTCGGCAGCGGCAAGGGCGGGCCCGTCATTCAACCCGTCGCCGACGAAAGCCACAGCCACGCCTGATTTTTCCCGGAAGGCGCGGATGGCCGCAACCTTGCCCTCGGGTGCAACACCGGAAAGCACGTCTCCGATGCCGGCTTGCCCTGCAATGGCACGTGCGGCCGCGTCATTGTCACCGGTAATCATCAGGGTTGGCAGGTGTTTTGCGCCAAGCCGGGCGATTGCAGCCCTTGCTTCGGGCCGCAGCGCGTCGGCTATCGAGAAGGCGCCGGCAAGCTTGCCGCCAGCCATGACGAAGGCCAGTGTGCCCGCCGTTTCCAATAGTGACGACAACGCGGCGATATCTGCCGCGTCAACGCCGTTCGCCATCATGAAGTTTGCATTGCCGACATGAACCTCTTCACCGCCGACAATTCCTGAAGCGCCCTGGCCGGGGGTCACGCGCAGGCGCTCGGCCTTTGGAATGGCACGGCCTGCGGCATGGGCTGTGATGGCGCGGGCCAGCGGATGCTCGCTGCCTGCCTCGACAGCGGCGGCCAATTCGATGAAATCCTTTCGGCCAGCCGAGGCGGATGCGGTCACTGCAGGCTTGCCGAGCGTCAGGGTGCCGGTCTTGTCAAAGGCCACGGCGCCGATGGCATGGGCCTTGTCGAGTGTTTCAATGTCACGGATCAGGATGCCGGCGCGCGCCGCAGCTCCCGCCCCGGCAACAAGGGCAGTCGGCGTGGCAAGGCCCAAGGCGCAGGGGCAGGCGATGACCAGAACCGAGATCGCTGGCGCAAGGCCCGAAACCGCATCCCCGGTCCACAACCACCAACCAGCGAAGGTGAGGGCAGCCAAAACAAGGATTGTCGGCACGAAGATTGCTGAGACCTGATCAGCGAGTTTCTGGACTGGAGCCTCGCCGACCTGGGCCTGTTCAACCATGCGGATAATGCGGGCAAGGCGGGTGTCTTCGCCAACACGCGTGACGCGGATGTCGATGCGCCCGTCAATATTGACCGTGCCGGTGATGACGGCATCACCCTCGCGCCGCGATACGGGCAGGCTTTCGCCGGTGACCAGCGCCTCGTCCACGCTGGTCTGGCCGGTGATGATCTCGCCATCGCAAGGGATTTTTCCGCCGGGCAGCACACGCACCACATCGCCCGCTACCAGCATTTCGGCGTCAATGGTCTCTGTGATATCGCCAATCAGCCGTTCGGCTGTCTTTGGCCGCAGCCTGGCAAGAGCGGAAAGCGCAGCGGATGCGCCGGTCTTGGCGCGCGATTCCAGCCATTTGCCGAGCATGACCAAGGTCAGCACGATGGCCGCAGCTTCGAAATACAGATGCTCATGGCCATGTCCGGTCCAGGCCTGCCAGGCCGACCAGACATAGGCGACGCCGGTGCCGAGCGTGACCAGCACCGCCATGTTTGCCCCGCCGGTGCGCAGCGCATGCCAGGCTTCCCGCCAGAATTTGGAGCCGGAGATCAGCATGACGCCGCCGGCCAGCGCCGCCTGCCAGCCCGCGCCAATGAGGCTGTGGCCTGTGCCCAGCATCATCGGCAAGTTGGCAATCAGCAGGGGCAGGGAAAGAGCGGCTGATATCGCAAAACGCAGAAACGTCAGGCGTTCATCGGCTTGTTTCTGGGCGGCACGCAAGTCATCGGCGGCTTGCTGGATCTTGCGGTCCGCAACGCGCAGAACAGCCGTATAGCCAGCGCGCTCCACCACTTTGATCAGGGCTTCGGGATCGATGCCTTCGCCCGCCTCGATGTCCGCCCTTTCAAGCGCCAAATTGACCGAGACGCTTTCAAGGCCGGGTGTACGGGCCAGCACTTTTTCTATGCGGGCCGAGCAGGCGGCACAGGTCATGCCGCCAATATCGAGTGTGATCGCCGTCATGTCGGCGCTATCGTCAGGCGGCTACAGCGGCGCCGAAACCTGCGTCTTCCACGGCGCGCACCAGATCGGCCGCGACCACGCTATCGGCGGCGTCGATTGTCGCTTTTGCGCCAGCCAGATCGACGGAAACCGCGCGGACGGCGGGGGCGGCCTTCAGGGCGTTTTCAACCGAACGGGCGCAGCCGCCGCAATCCATGCCTTCGATTTTCAGGACGATATCCATGGCGCAATCCTCTCGTGTTTCTTGCCGAGGGTATAGAACCGGGATCGGAACGCCGCAAGCGCGGCGTCACTCCGCCGCACAAAGGGCAGCAGATTTCTGTCCGTACAGCCCGTCGAGCATATCCAGTATTTTGCCGGAGTCAGCGCAGGCGAACGAATAATAGATGGTTTGGCCCTGCCTGCGCGTCGACACGATGTTGAGCGCGCGAAGCTTGGCCAGATGCTGGGACAGCGCGGATTGGCTCAGTTCGACCTTGTCGGCCAGCGCGCCGACAGAGTGCTCGGCTTCGATCAGCAGGCACAAAATCCGCAAGCGGCGTTCATTGGCCATGGCGGCGAGAATTGCGGATGCATCGGCAGAGTGCCGCAACAAATGGTCATGCATATGGGTGGCCCCTGGTTTCTCAAGCAACATCATTCCGAGACCGGACCAGG
Organism: Rhizobiaceae bacterium; assembly: GCA_049289995.1. Lineage (GTDB taxonomy): Bacteria > Pseudomonadota > Alphaproteobacteria > Rhizobiales > Rhizobiaceae > JBATMU01. The sequence continues at coordinate 14,304 of JBATMU010000082.1, forward strand.
GGGCGTGGCGCGGGCGGCCATGTTCGGACATGTTTTTTACCGCAGGGTCAACATATCTGACTTTGGCCCCTAGGGCAACCGCCCCTATTCCGGGGAAATCCCGGTGTTTTGAAAATAAATTGAAGCATTACAGGTGTTTGCGTGCCGATTCCGTCATCTGTGCCAATGTGGAGCGCAACTCATGGCCGGTTGAAACCGGTTCTTCAAAGAACAACCGTGCCGTTGCATCGCCTGTGGCAAAATCGACGCCATCCGGGTCGATGCCGGTGACAAACCATTCGCCAGCCGCTTTTTTCGGGTTGCCGGACTTGCCCGAACCGGCAAGCAGGGCAATGGCCGGTTTGTGATGTTCATTCATGTGGACGATTGCCGATTGCTCGATTTCGGCGATCTCGGCGACGATTTCCGGCAAAAGCAGGTCCTGCGCCGTCAGGTCAAAAGCCTTGCCGAAACCGCCATTCAGCGAGGCGCCAGATGGCTCCAACCTGAAAAACGCGAAATCGGGAAAGCCGGCGTACAGCTTTGCCTTGGCATTCTTGTTGAGATAGCGCCTTGCGGCTTCCCTGGCCTCGGCGCTTTCTGCCGCAAGCCGTTCGGCACGGCAAAACAGGCTGATGCGCGGCCAGGCCAGCGGATCGCCCTTGCCAGGTTCGCCAACCAGCAGCGAGCAGCGCGGGTCGGTCAGGATGGCGCGGGTATGGCCGGAAAGGGCTGACACAAGGATGAGCGGCGCGCCGCGCTGATCGGTGGCGAGCGCCACCCGGCTGGCAACGGGCGCGCCATTTGCCGGATCAAGGACGGCAAGCGCACCGAACCGCGCCGTCCGGACAAGCGTTCTGGCAAGACGGATGGCGTCGGCATCGGTCGGGCGGATGACGGATTTTTCCGGTTTTGGCATGTTCACTGGCCAAGCACTCCTGCCGCATTCAATGCGTCTGCCGCAGCATTATCCAACCCGAACATGGCGAGTGTTTCGCGTACGGTTGCGGCCTGATTAACCGCTGGCGTCATGGTGCTGCGGGAAAATCGCGGCGCGGGCGCGGGCCGCACAAACCAGCCTTCCGTGATGTGGGTCTGGCGGGCGGCATTGTGGGAATGGCCGGGCGCTTCGGAAAAGGACAGCACCGGCGCAACGCAGCCGTCAGTGTCAAAAAACAAGTCCGCCCATTCGTCACGGGTTTTTTCGGCAATGCGGACCGCTATAGCGGCGCGCATGTCCGGCCAGATTGACGGGTCATACTGGCGAGCGGCGAAGTGGGCGGGCAAGGGCAGCAGGCTGGCGAAGATGGCGAAGAATTGCGGCTCAAGGCAGGCCACGGCAACATGGCCGCCATCAGCCGCCTCATAGCAGTCATAGAATGGCGTGCCGGAATCGAGCAGGTTTTCGCCGCGCCCACCGCTCCAAATGCCGGATGCGCGAAAACTGAAATAAGGCGCCGCGAGCCGCGAGGCGCCATCGGTCATGGCCGCATCGATTACCTGGCCTTTGCCGGATCTGGACCGTTCCAAAAGTGCGGCAAGCACGCCGGTGACCAGAAACATCGCCCCGCCGCCGTAATCTGCGACGAGGTTGAGCGGCGGCACCGGCTTGCGGCCCTTTTCGCCAATGGCGTCCAATGCGCCGGTCAGCGCCAGATAGGTCAGGTCATGTCCGGCCCTTTGCGACAGCGGGCCATGCTGGCCAAAACCGGTCATGCGGCCATAAACAAGTGCGGGATTGACCGCCTGTACGGTTTCCGGCCCAAGCCCGAGCCGCTCCATGACGCCCGGACGAAAGCCTTCGATCAACACATCGGCGCGCGCCGCCATTTTGAGAACGAGGTCCACGCCCGCCGGGTTTTTCAGGTCAACCGCCAGCGTCTGCCGTCCGAACCGGTCGAGGTCAAAATCCTCGGGAACGCCGAGAAATGGCCGCCCGGCCCCCTTGCGCGCAATGCACACCACGGTCGCGCCAAGCTCGGCCAGCATGAGGGCGGCAAAAGGCGCGGGTCCGAGGCCCGCCATTTCCAGCACGAGGGTTCCGGCCAATGGACCATTGGCGCCATTGTTCATTTCGCGGGGCCTATTTGGGCGCCATGCGGATGGCGCCGTCCAGCCGGATGGTTTCGCCATTCAGCATCTGGTTTTCGATGATGTGCAAGGCGAGCGCCGCATATTCGGACGGCCGCCCCAGACGCGGCGGAAACGGCACCTGCAGGCCGAGCGAATCCTGTGCTTCCTGCGGCAGGCCCTTCAACATGGGTGTTTCGAAAATGCCTGGCGCAATGGTGCAGGCCCTAATGCCTGACCGCGCCAGATCGCGGGCAATGGGCAGGGTCATGCCGGCAATGCCCGCCTTTGATGCCGCATAGGCTGCCTGGCCGATCTGGCCGTCAAAGGCGGCAACCGAAGCCGTCGAGACGATGACGCCGCGCTCGCCGCCTTCGAGCGGCTCAAGGGCGGCGCAGCGGGCGGCAAACAGGCGGATCACATTAAAGGTGCCGAGAAGATTGACCTCCAGCACCTTGCGGAAAAGATCGAGCGGATGCGGGCCGTCCTTGCCGATGGTTTTCATGCCCGAGGCAATGCCGGCGCAGTTGACCAGGATGCGCGCCTCGCCATGCGCCGCGGCCGCTTGGGCAATTGCCGCTTCGACGCTTGCCTCATCAGAAACGTCGCAGGCAATGGCGAGTGCGCCTATATCCTTGGCGACGCGGCTTGAATCGGCCCGGTCAAGCAGGGCAACCTTTGCTCCGCCGGCGGCCAGCGCGCGGGCCGTGGCTTCGCCAAGCCCCGAGCCGCCGCCGGTGACAAGGGCGGCCATGGCGTTGATTTTCATGATGATGCTCCAAAATGCTGCGTTTGCATTCTGGCGCGGCAGACAGGGACCGGCAAGGGGAAACTACTTTTCCCGGCGCAGCACCGCCTGCAGAACGTCGCGGATGCCGACGGCGCCGACAAAACGCGACGTCTCGTCAAACAGCGCGACGGGAGCCGTGTTGGACTTGTGCATGGCCAGCATCACGGTTTTCAGATTGGCGCCGGGCTTGGCCCAAAACACAGGCGGCGCGTCTTCGGGAAAACTTTCCAGATCATCGCATGACACCCAGACCACAGGCTTGCCGTCGCGTTCGGCAGCTTCTACGCGGCCGTTCGCATCAAGCTTGAAGCGCGTGGTGTGGCGACGGTCGAGCCAGACCCAGCCGTGCTCGTCACGGTCAAGGTCGCGCATGTCGCGCATGACGTTCCAGGCGGTCAGCACCGAGAGCGGGTTCACGTTGGCGATGAATTCGCGGACATAGTCATTGGCAGGGCGCAGCACGATGTCTTCGGGCCTGCCGGACTGGACGATGCGGCCCGATTCCATGATGGTGATGGTGTTGCCGATCTTCAGCGCCTCTTCGAGATCATGGCTGACAAAGATGATGGTCTTTTTCAGCTTGGCCTGCAGGTCGAGCAATTCGTCCTGCAATTTGGTGCGGATCAATGGATCGAGCGCCGAAAACGGTTCATCCATCAACAGGATGGGCGCTTCGGTGGCGAAAGCGCGCGCCAGCCCGACGCGCTGCTGCATGCCGCCGGACAGTTCGTGGGCATATTTGTCGGCCCATTGCGACAGGCCGACCAGATCGAGCTGTTTGGTGACGCGGGCGTCGAGTTCGGCCTGCGGAACACCGGACAGTTCAAGGCCAAGCCCGACATTTTCGCGCACCGTGCGCCAAGGCAGCAGCGCAAACTGCTGGAAAACCATGGCTACGGCGCCGCGGCGGACCTTGCGCAATTCCTCTTCCGGGCAGGATACCACATCGGTCGACCCGTGAATGCCATGCACGATGACCTTGCCGCGCGTCACCCGGTTCAGCCCGTTGACGGCGCGCAGCAGCGTGGATTTGCCGGAGCCTGACAGGCCCATCAGCACAGAGATTTCGCCCTCGCTGACGGTCAGGTTGGCGCCGGCCGCGCCCAGCACATTGCCGGTTTTTTCGAGAATTTCGGCGCGCGTCCGGCCGGCATCCAGCATGGCCAAAGCTTCAGGCGTGCGACTGCCGAAGATGATGTCGACATTCTGGAATTCGACGGCGGGCTTGCCGGCAGCAGTAGGCTTGGCGCTGTTCATTTCCTGGCTCCCGCTTTTTGCGCCAGAACCCGGTCAAGGATGATGGCGATGATGACCAGCGCCAGCCCCGCCTCGATGCCGAGCGGGATGTTGCGGTTGGCCAGCGCCTTGTTGACCGGATTGCCGAGCGAGGGTGCGCCGATCAGCGTGGCGAACACCACCATGGACAGCGACAGCATGATGCACTGGGTAAGCCCCGCCATGATGGAGGGCATGGCGGCGGGAATTTCGACCTTCCACAGAAGTTGCTTCTTGGTGGCGCCAAAGCTTTCACCGGCCTCGATCATGGGTTTGGGGATCGAGGTGATGCCGAGATAGGTCATGCGCACAGGGGCGGGCATGGCGAAAATGATGGTGACGATCAGCGCAGGCGCTGCGCCAAGGCCAAACAGGATGAGGATCGGGATCAGGTAAACGAAGGTCGGCATGGTCTGCATCAGGTCCAGCGTCGGCTGCACGACGCGCCAGACACGCGGCTTGTGGGCCGCCCAGATGCCGATCGGGATGCCGATTGACATGGAAATGGCGGTGGCCGCAACGACCAGCACCAGCGTCTGGATGGTTTCCTTCCAGAGATTCTGGTTGATGATGAACAGGAAACCCAACAGCACGCCGAGAGCCAGTATTTTCGAGCGCTTCAGCCAGAAGGCGAGCCCGGCGAAAATCACCGCCAGCAGGACCGGCGGGATTAAAAGCAAGCCTGCCGTTGTGCCTTCAACCACGAAATTCAGCGAAATCTTGATGGCGTCAAACAGCCATTCGAACCAGGTGACGATGAAATCGATGAACGATTTGCCCCATTTCCCGACCGGGATCTTGAAGCTCGAAATCAATTTCGAAATCGGATCCATCGTTCCCCCCGGGGCTTGGAATCCGGGACCGCAGACTGGCCTGCGGTCCCGGCTTTATGGTTTTTAGCGGTCAGCCGGCCAAAGCAGCGGCAACGGCAGCAGCAGCATCGCCGCCGTCAAGCGTGGTCACGCCGTCGAGCCAGGGCTTGACCGCATCCGGATTGGCCTTGAGCCAGGTCTTGGCCGATTCCTTGGGGTCGGCGCCATCCTTCAGCACCGGGCCCATCATCGCGCCTTCCATGGCGAGACTGAACTTGAGGTTCTGGAAGAACTTGCCGGCATTGGGGCATTCGGCAACGTAGCCTACACGCGAGTTTGTATAGACGGTCGCGCCGCCGAAACCGGAATTGCCCATGCCGTCGAGATAATGCAGTTTCATCTCGCCCATGACCGGATGCGGGGTCCAGCCGAGGAAGGCGATCCATTCATTGTTCTTGATGGCTTTTTCGGCCTCGGTCAGCATGCCCGCTTCCGAGCTTTCGACCACTTCGAAACCCTCCAGCTTGTTGGCCGGATCCTTGATCATTTCGCCGATGATGCGGTTGCCGTCATTGCCCGCTTCGATGCCGAAAAACTTGCCGTTGAACTTGTCCTTGTGGGCGCCCATGTCGGTCAGCGCCTTGACGCCGGCATCGGCCACATATTGCGGCACAACGATGCCATAGCCTGCGCCTTCAAGATTGGCGCCGACGACTTCAATCGACTTTTCGTCCATGTAGGGCTTCACTTCAGCCGTCTGCGAGGGCATCCAGTTGCCGAGGAAAATGTCGAGGTCTTTCGACTTGAGAGCGCCAAAGGCCAGCGCGACGGTCAGCGTCTTGACTTCCGGCGCATAGCCCAGAGCTTCGAGCACGACGGACGCCGCACCGGTGGCGACCTGGATGTCGGTCCAGCCGACATCGCCGAAACGCACGGCCTTGCAGGAGGCCGCGTCAGCAGCCGAGGCTGCACTTGCCAGCACGCTGGAAACCAGAAGTGCTGCGGTGAAAACAGTTTTCCTCATTGTATTTTCCTTGTTTGTTTCGGTTGTCGATCCTGCACCGGCTTAGGAGCAGCCTGAGGCAATTCCAACACGGATTGAAGCAGGTTTCCAGTGGCGTCATGGCCTCAATGCGACGGCCAAGGCCGCAAATGCGCAAGCTGATGGCAAGGCGTGTGCCGCGAACTGTGAATTGCGCGATGCGGCACATGGAATCTGCGCCTGCGCCTGCCTATGGTGGTGCGTCCGAACTGAAAGCGCCAAATGGCCAAACTCTATTTCCACTACGCAACGATGAATGCCGGCAAGACGACCATGCTGCTGCAGGCGTCCTACAATTACCGTGAACGCGGCATGCGCACGCTCCTTTATGTGGCGGGCCATTACCGCAAGGCGGACGCCGGCTACATTTCCTCGCGCATCGGGCTTGAGGAAGAGGCCGAGATGTTCCGCGACGGCGATGACATGTTTGCGCGGGTGCAGGACAAATTGTCAGCCAATCCGGTGCATTGCGTGTTTATCGATGAGGCACAGTTCCTGACCGCCGAGCAGGTCTGGCAATTGGCGCGGGTGGCCGACCGGCTCGGCGTGCCGGTCATGGCTTACGGCCTGCGCACCGATTTCCAGGGCAACCTGTTTTCCGGCTCGCGCGAATTGCTGGCCATAGCCGACGAACTGCGCGAAGTGCGCACCATCTGCCGCTGCGGGCGTCGGGCCTCCATGGTGGTCAGGATGGGCGAAGACGGCAAGGTTGCCAAATCCGGCGCGCAGGTGGCCATCGGCAAGGATGTCTATGTCTCGCTGTGCCGGCGGCATTGGGAAGAAGAGATGGGCCGCTGGCCCGGCGGTGACATGATCGGTTTCGCGGGCGGGTAACCGTGAAAGGCATTCGACAAAATGCCCCATGGCAAAAGGACCGGATTTGTGATTGAGAAGCTGCCGAAGGACGATCACCGCTTTAGAATAAGGGATGAATCATGACTATTCGCATTCTCGCTGCCGCCGCGCTTGCCATTCTGGCTGTTTCTCCTGCTTTGGCGCAGGACGCCGCCGCAGGCAAAACCGTTTTCAACAAGTGCAAGGCCTGCCATACGGCTTCGGAACCCACCAACAAGGTCGGCCCGCATCTCGTTGCCATCGCCGGCAAGGTGATCGGCTCCAATGCTGAGTATGCGGCGAAGTACTCCGCCGGCCTGACGGCCATGGGCGCTGCCGGCAAGGTCTGGGATGACGCCAGCCTGACCGCCTATCTGACCAAGCCGAAGGAATTCAATCCGGATTCCAAGATGGCCTTTGCCGGGCTTTCCAAGCCGGAAGACATTGCCAATGTCATCGCCTATCTGAAGGCTGATCCCAAGCCCTGAGCGGCGGCAAGTCGAAAACTGGAAAAAGCGCGCCATCCGGCGCGCTTTTTTATTGCGCGCAATTCGACAAGTGCAGGCCGCGCCGTCTTTCAATAACAAGCGGGGGCACATATATTCGCCCCGGGCGTCCGCCCGCGCTGTTTTCACCCATTGGGGATTTCCATGGCCACCTTGCAGAATTTTGACGCCGAAATCGAAAAGACCAAGCAGGTCGTGGAAGACATGCGCAGCAAGATCGAACAGTCGGGCTCCATGCTCGACCAGCTTGCGAAATCCGAAAAGGCCATTGGCGAGGCCAATTTCGACATCGAAAACGCCCGCATCGAAGACGTGCTGAAACAGCAGAAGACCATGGAAGGCAATATTGCCGACCTCATCATCGGGCTGGAAGACGCCACCAACGTGTTCGGCACCGAATTCGAAAGCATGAAGAGCTATTCCGGCTGGGAATCGTTCATCGCCATTTTCTCCAAGTCACGCGCCCAGCGCATGCGCACCGAACGCGTGCGCAACATGTCGCTGGCCGGCAATCTGCAGGAGCTTTTGTCGAAGTCCGACACGATTGTCGGCATCCTGAAAGCGCAAAAGCAGGTGCTCGACGCCCGCTACAAATCCTCGGAGACCAGCCTCAGCCAGGTGATCGAGCGGCGCAAGCTGGCCATGACCAGCCTGGAAACGGTGCAGAAACGCATCCTTGAACTCAACCCGCTGCTTCTGGACATCGAAAACAAGATCGCCGCCTCGACCAGCCAGCAGGACCGCACCAAGCTTGAGGGCGAGCGCTCGAAGCTCGCTACCGAATACAACGAAAAGCAGGCCAAGGAGCAGGAACTGCTGGCCGAGAGCCAGACGCTGGAACGCTACACCTCGATGTTCCAGACGTTCGTGGATTCGCTCAACAACCAGATTGCCGCGCAGAACACGCTCATCAACAAGCTGACCATCGACACCGAGCAGCGCATTGTCCTCTACAAGGCGCTGGAAGATTCACTGAAGACCGCTGCCCAGCAGGATGTCGCCCACAAGATCAATACGCTGGGCTCCAAGGTGGACACGACGGCGGAAGAGACCATGGCCGGCATTGGCGCGGCCGCCCAGAAGCACATTGGCGACCTGCTCGAACTGCACGAGAAGAACATGGTGTCGACCGCCGACATCCAGCGGCGCAAAAAGCTGGCCGATGATGCTTTCGCCCGTCGCTTCGACGAGGTGATGCGCAAGCACAATTCCGCCGACTACGTGCGCACGTAAAGCAGAATGGCCAAGGCGGCTGCCCCAAGCGCTGCGCCGGACGATGCGGCCAAGCGCTATTTCGAATCCATCGCCGCCGCTCTCGACGGGCTGGACATCTTTCTGCGCAATGACACCTCGCCGCTCTACAAGCACGGGCTGATCGCGCAGGTCGTGGTGGAGTATATCGCCCGGCTGGAAAAGACATTCTCCTGCTGGCGCAACCGGCTGGGCTATGCGCAGAGCTTCCGCATCCAGCGCTCGGATAGCGGCTATCCGGTTTACCAGAGCGTGCTTGAGCTGGAAAATGACAAGCGCGACGCCGCCAAGCGGCTCGCGGCCATTCCGGAAGCCGATGATCTGCGCGCCGAGATGGCCGACTTCATCCTGCGCCACAAGGCGTTTCCGGGCGAACTGCAGAAATCCATGGCCGAACGGCTCTATCTGGAAGACGTGCAGTCGGGTTCGGTGTTTTCGCCGTTCATCCTGCCGCGCACCATCAAGGTTTCCGTCAATCCCAAGACCGGGCGGCCTCTCTATTTCGTCCATTGGGGGGCGTTTGACGGCACGGCCAACCTGCCGCTCATCTATATGGCGGCGGTGGAGGATTCGTCCGAAGACATGGTGTCGACGCTGGTGCGCAAGGATGGCCAGCTTGACGAGACAGTTAAAATCCCGCTGCCGGTCGAGGGCCTGCTCAACCCGGCGCTGGCCCGGCAATTCGATGATTTCGCCGCCAAGAATTCGGCCTATTCGCTGTCGCCGGTGACCATCGCCGCCAATATGGACGTGGATTTTCCCGAGCTTCACCCCAAGCAATTGCGCCGCGTCGTGCTGGGCCCGTTTTATTCAGCCGGCATCACCGAGAACAATTCGACCGTCACCGAAGTGCTGTCGAAGGTGCGCAAGCCGGAAAACGCCTGGCTTTTGACCTGGACCGTGCAGGAAGTGTTTTCCAAAGCGGAACGCCCGGCGCGGCGCGGGTTGTGGTCATCGGAGGCGGCGCGCGAGGAATTCCATATCGAGACCGCCGATCTTGAAGCCGCCCGCCAGGGCGTCAGCGGCTATGAAATGCATGCGCTGGTGCCGCACGAAGCCTATCAGGTGCTCTATGCCTCGGGCGACGCGCAGAAGATATTCGGCGGCTACAAGGTGCACATCCTGTCGAACGGCAAGGTGATCAGTGATGTTTGAGGAACAATGACATGGATGCCGGCCTGACGACCATTCCCGAAAAAGATATCGAAAAACACCGCGCAACGGCCCAGAGCCTTGTCACCCGCATGGTGGTCATTGAAGACGGCTCCCGTGAATCGGCGACCGCCCTGGCAGGCACCAACCGGCGCTTTGTCTCAACCGTGTCGCCCGGTGCGGTGCGCAAGACGCGAGAAGTCGAGTTTGCCAAGACAGTGGCGTCGATCCGGCCCGATGATCCGCTCCTGTCGGTCGCCCAGCACGCCGTGCTCTACCGGGCGCGGCGCGGCATCCAGATTGCGCTGGCCGCAGCTGACGTGTTTGCCGCCTCCGGCCAGCTTGAGTCATTGGCGGCGCGCAATACGCGGGCGCCGCTCGAAGGCGAGGACGCCGCCCATTACAAGAAGCTTCTGTCAGCGGCAGCTTACGTTTCGGCCTTCAGCTTTGCCTCCTACCTGCAGCAGACCATCGAGACCGACGGCGAGGCGCCCAATGACAGCGCCGAGCCGGATTTCCTGTTCGATACGGCGCAGGACGCGTTGAAATCCATGCTGGCCGCGCTCGACAGCGCAATTGCCGGGGCGGCCGATGATGCGGCGCTGATGGCGCGGGTGCGGGCGTTCTCGCGGGTGGCCATTGACGGACTATTGCAGCGCAAGGGCCGGTTTGACGGGCTCGGCCCGTTTGAAAACAGCCATATCCGCATCGAATCGGACAATTTCACGCTGGACGGCTTTGACGTCGCGCCCGGCAAGCGCCGCAAGGCGCTGGTGATGACCTTCAAAAAGCCCAATGAGCTGATCGGCAACCACATTGCCAAATATCAGGCGATGAAGCTTGCCAAGATGATCATGGCCTATGATTTCGACAGGCAGATGAACCCATTTGTCGAGCTTGGCGGCTTCATCTTCACCTTCATCGGCGATGGCGCGCCGGGCACCGGCAAGACCACGCTGATCCAGATGATCGCCGGGCTGATCAACGGCTATTGCGAGATGGCCGGCTACGGCTTCACCTACCAGAATTTCGGTGTCGACCAGATTTCCTCCTATCAGGGCAAATCCGGCCAGAATTGCCGCGAATTCATCAATGCTGTGCTTGATACCCGCACCATCGGCTTCGGCACGGTGGACGACATCGACCAGGTGGCGGCGCGGCGCTCCGATGACCGGGCATCCGCCGGCCAGCACGAAATCACCGGCGTCTTGATGAACGCGTTTTCGGGTGCGGAAACCGTGGTGCGGGGCAATTGCACCTTCGGCATGTTCTCCAACTATCCGGAAAATGTCGATGACGCGCTGCGCCAGCGGGCCGGGGCGCGCTGGCTGGTGGACGGGCCGCAGACCCGCGCCGACTATATCGACATCTTTGCGCTGTTGGTCGGCAAGAACCACAAGATCCCGCTCGGCGAGCACGATCTCTATGCGGCGCAGGCCATCCAGAAGGCGGTTGCGGAAGCCTATGAGCAGCATTCCAAGCCGCAGGAAGATGCGCTGGAGGCGGTGTTCGCGCGCTTCGTCAAGGAAAAGGGCGAGCCGAAGACGCTGGCTGATATCGGCGACTATTTGCACCGGATCAAGGAGCGCGAGCCGCGCTTCACCGGCCGTTCGATCAAGAACGTCACCGACGCCATCAAGATGCGCGCCATGGACATCGAGCTGCCGGACGATTGGTTCGAAAAGCCCGAAACCTTCCTGCACAAGCCCTATGACGAAAAGAAAGCCATGATCGAGGCGCTGCGAGGGCCGTTCGACATGACCATGATCATGCAGGAGATCAACCGTTATGCCGATTCGGAGTTCCGCTATTCCGACC
>JBATMU010000083.1:0-5730 GCA_049289995.1 Rhizobiaceae bacterium
GGCTCACCAGTGTCACCGCCCCTGCCCCGGCCCGCTGTGCCGCAAGGGCGGCAAGCCGCGCGGCGCCCGTTGATTGCGGCCCGCCGGAAAACACCGCCACACTGCCCCGGCTGTATTTGTGGGCGTCATGCGCCATTTTGGGCAGCGTAAACAGCTGCGGCCCGTTTTCGTGGCAGCGCGCGTCCAGCGCCGCAACCGCACGCGCCGGAATGCCGATATCGGCAATCACCACATCTCCGCACAGGTTCCGCCCCGGCAGGAGCAAATGCCCGGGCCGCTTGCGCTGGAACGACACCGTGACCCCGGCGGCAAACGCTTCGCCCAACACCAGGCCGCTGTCGCCAGATACGCCGGACGGCATGTCCACGGCCAGCACATCGGCATGGAATTCCCGGCATGCCCGCGCGGCAGCCAAAGCCGAACCCTCCAGCGCCCGGCTGAGCCCGGCGCCATAAAGGGCGTCGATGACCAGAACACCATGCCTGGGCTGAAACCCCGCCAGGTTTTCCACCCTGCCGCCCCACAATGCCGCAGCCAGGGCGGCATGCGAACCCGAGCGCGGCGCACTATCCGCGAAAACCGTCACGTCAACGCCGCTATCCTTCAGGATCGCCGCTGCTGCATAGCCGTCGCCGCCATTGTTGCCCGGACCGCACAGCACCGAAACACCGGTCATGCCCGGAAAGCGCCTGAGCGCTTCGGCGGCCACGGCATGGGCCGCTCTGGCCATCAGGCCAAAGCCGGCGCCCGTCGCCAATTCTGCAGCTGCCATTTCCGAATTGGTCAATATTTCGGATCCGGACGTGCGCCCGGTTACGCTTGGTTTGTCGTTTGCCGCTTTCTTGGGCACAATGCCTCTTTCTCGTGCATGGCAATTTGCGGAACGTCCGGCCATACCCTTGCATGTGCCCGATTTTGGCTCTAGCAGGTTGCTCGCGCAAGCATCAGCCCTGCCGAAACGCACATTTCTGCGGAAAACCCGCGCCATTTGCGCATTCTGGCACGCTTCATGCTTGAAAACCGCCAGGATCGCACATCAAGCCGCGCAGACAGGATCAAAAGCATGAAAAAGATCGAAGCGATCATCAAGCCCTTCAAGCTCGACGAAGTGAAGGAAGCGCTGCAGGAAGTTGGGCTTCAGGGCATCACTGTCACCGAGGCCAAGGGTTTTGGCCGGCAGAAGGGCCATACCGAGCTTTACCGCGGCGCTGAATATGTCGTGGATTTCCTGCCCAAGGTGAAGATCGAGGTCGTCTTGGGCGACGACAATGTCGAAGCCGCCATTGACGCCATCCGCAAGGCAGCGCAAACGGGCCGCATCGGCGACGGCAAGATTTTTGTATCGAATATCGAGGAAGTCGTGCGGATACGCACGGGTGAAACCGGCATGGACGCGGTCTGATCCGGCCAGCCAAGAAATCCAATCAAACGTCAGCTACAGGAAAAGGACGCCATGACGACTGCAAAAGACATTCTGAAGCAGATCAAGGACAATGACGTGAAATTCGTCGATCTGCGCTTCACCGACCCCAAGGGCAAGATGCATCACGTCACCATGGACGTGGTTTGCGTCGATGAAGACATGTTCACCGACGGCGTCATGTTCGACGGCTCGTCGATCGCCGGCTGGAAAGCCATCAACGAGTCCGACATGGTTCTCATGCCCGACACGGTGACCGCCCATATCGACCCGTTCTTTGCCCAGTCGACCATGGTCGTCATGTGCGACATCCTTGATCCGGTTTCAGGCGAATCCTACAACCGCGATCCGCGCGGCATCGCCAAGAAGGCTGAGGCCTATCTGAAGGCCGAAGGCATCGGCGACACCGTCTATGTCGGCCCGGAAGCCGAATTCTTCATTTTCGACGACGTCAAGTACAAGGCCGATCCCTACAATACCGGCTTCAAGCTCGACTCGACCGAATTGCCGTCCAATGACGACACCGATTACGAGACCGGCAACCTCGGCCACCGTCCGCGCGTCAAGGGCGGCTATTTCCCGGTCCCGCCGGTTGATTCCGCCCAGGACATGCGCTCGGAAATGTTGACCGTCATGGCCGAAATGGGCGTGACCGTCGAAAAGCACCACCATGAAGTGGCTGCTGCCCAGCACGAGCTCGGCGTCAAGTTCGACACGCTGGTCCGCAATGCAGACAAGATGCAGATCTACAAGTATGTCGTCCATCAGGTCGCCAACGCCTATGGCAAGACGGCTACCTTCATGCCGAAGCCGATCTTCGGCGACAACGGCTCGGGCATGCATTGCCATTTCTCGATCTGGAAGGGCGGCAAGCCGACTTTTGCAGGCAATGAATATGCCGGTCTGTCGGAAAGCTGCCTGTTCTTCATCGGCGGCGTCATCAAGCATGCCAAGGCCGTCAACGCCTTCACCAACCCGCTGACCAATTCCTACAAGCGGCTGGTGCCCGGCTATGAAGCCCCGGTTCTGCTGGCCTATTCGGCCCGCAACCGTTCGGCCTCATGCCGCATTCCGTTCGGCACGGGACCGAAATCCAAGCGCGTCGAAGTGCGTTTCCCCGATCCGGGCCAGAACCCCTATCTCGGCTTTGCAGCGCTGCTGATGGCCGGCCTTGACGGCATCAAGAACAAGATCCACCCCGGCCAGCCGATGGACAAGGATCTTTACGACCTGCCCGCCAAGGAACTCAAGAAGATCCCGACCGTCTGCGGCTCGCTGCGCGAAGCCCTGCAGTCGCTCGACAAGGACCGCGGCTTCCTGAAGGCCGGCGGTGTTTTCGACGACGACATGATCGACTCGTTCATCGAACTGAAGATGGCCGAAGTCATGCGTTTCGAAATGACCCCGCATCCGGTCGAATACGACATGTACTACTCGATCTGATCCTCGGGTCAGGCCAAACCAAAACCCCGCCGGAGCGATCCGGCGGGGTTTTTTGTTCGTGACTATTCCCTGTCAGGCGTGAGGGCCGAGCAGATCGGCAGCGACCGCACCGGCATCGGCGCGGTTCTCCAGGTCTTCGCGCGCCCTGAGCAGATTCATCCGCATGAAATTGAAAATATAGTCATAATCGTTCTTGATGACATCCTGATGCAGCGGCAGCGCTTCATAGATTTTGCGCGCCATCGGATCGGGCATTTCGCGCACCGGACGCGGCGAACCGGCCTGCGTGCCGGCAAGGTGCCCGCGCACCAGATCAAGGGCTTTCGCCCAGAAGTCCGCCTCATGGCCAGCTGGAATGTCATAGCGCGAGAAAATTTCCTCGGCCATGTCGGTCAGCGCCGCCGGCAATTCGCGCTGCCGCAAGCCCGCCGCCTCGCGCAAATAGCCGTCCGTCATTTCGGCGACCATGGCGAACGCATAGGGATAGCTGGTCCAGACAGCCTTGTTGAGGAGCCTCATGAACTCCTCGTCCCTGAACAATTGATCGACGTGCGCGCCTGATCGCACCCGGCAGAATTCGGCCACACCCTTCTGGCACAGGAAAGACGCCCTTTGGTCAAGAAAAGCGGCAAGCGCCTCGGCTGTGTCGATGGGGTCCGGCTTCTTGAAAAAGTTTGCCAGGCCCTTGGTCATGCTTTTCAGCGCGGTCATGCGGTCATCCTTGCGAGCGGGCCATCATAGCCCGCCATGGCATGGGCATGCAATCAAACCGTTTCAAGCGGGAAAACGGGAAAAGGCGACCTGACTATTCCAAAGTCGTATGCGCATCGCGCCTTAACTGATGCTAAACCATCTCCCAACGTTGGAGGAGTCTGGCCATGCCGGGTTTTTCTGCGTTTCGCGGCGGCGGCGGTCTCGGTGGGGTCAGGCCAAAGTCCAGAAAAGAAACTGCGGCAGTCCGCGCCTATGCGGCAAATCCGCTCTCAGGAGGAGGCAGCACGATGGCAAGTCCCGATCGTGTACAATACTGGGAGAAGACAAGGAACCTGATGATCACCATGCTGGTGATCTGGTTCGTGTTCTCTTTCTTGATCCACTTCTTCGTGGAATCACTCAACAATATCATCATTTTCGGCTTCCCGCTCGGCTTCTACATGGCCGCCCAGGGTTCGCTCATCGTTTTCGTCATTATGCTGTTCTGGTTTGCCCGCAGGCAGAACGCCATTGATGAAGCGCATGGCGTGGCCGAAGATTGATCGGGAGGGCAAAACAATGGCTGTAGCAAAAGGCAACGGCGGCGACTTCATGTCGAACCTCGGCCGTGTCTATACGATCTACACGGGCGGCTTCATCGCTTTCATCATCGCCATGGCGATCATGAGCGCGCTTGGCGTGCCGAACAAGATCATCGGTTATTTCTTCATGGGCTTCACGATCGTCATTTATGCGGCGATCGGCATTCTGTCGCGCACCATGGAAGTCGGCGAGTATTACGTCGCCGGCCGCCGCGTGCCGGCATTCTACAACGGCATGGCGACAGGCGCGGACTGGATGTCCGGCGCGTCCTTCGTCGGCATGGCCGGCACGCTCTATGCCCTCGGTTATGACGGCCTGGCCTTCGTGCTTGGCTGGACCGGCGGCTATGTGCTCGTGGCCGTGCTGATTGCGCCCTATCTGCGCAAATTCGGCGCCTATACGGTTCCGGACTTCCTGTCGGCCCGTTACGGCGGCAATGTCGCCCGTTTCCTCGGCGTGCTGGTGCTCCTGGCCTGTTCGTTCACCTACGTCGTCGCACAGATCTATGCGACGGGCATCATTTCCGCCCGTTTCCTTGGCCTGTCGTTCAACGTGGCGGTGTTCGTCGGCCTTGCCGGCATTCTGGTCTGCTCCATGCTCGGCGGCATGCGCGCCGTCACCTGGACGCAGGTTGCCCAGTATATCGTTCTGATCATTGCCTATCTGCTGCCCGCCATCTGGATGTCGACCGTCAAGACCGGCGTCCCGATCCCGCAGCTGATGTATGGTCAGGCCCTGGCCAACATTACCGCGCTCGAAACGGCGCAGAACATTGCGGTTCACCACGTGACACCGTTTGTTCATGGCGGCTATGACGCCAAGAACTATTTCTGGCTCATCCTCTGCCTGATGGTCGGCACGGCTTCGTTGCCGCACGTCCTGATGCGCTACTTCACCACGCCGTCCGTCCGCGAAGCCCGCGTCTCGGTGGCCTGGTCGCTGCTCTTCATCTTCTTCCTCTATTTCACGGCGCCGGCTTATGCCGCTTTCGCGAAATGGACCATGCTTGACCTGGTTGCCACGGGCCTGACCCCTGCCAACATCGCGGAAAAAGCTGGCTGGATGGTGAGCTGGGCACAGGCAGAAAACGCACTCGTCCAGATCTGCGGCAAAACCGCTGCCGATCTCGCCGCCGTGGCTGCCGCCTGCACCGAAAAGGGCATCACCGGCAATCTCGCCTTCAAGGACATTGCGCTGAATGCTGACATGATCGTGCTTGCCACGCCTGAAATGGCCGGCATGCCCTATGTCATCTCCGGCCTCGTCGCCGCTGGCGGCCTTGCCGCCGCACTCTCGACCGCTGACGGGCTGCTGCTCGCCATCGCCAACGCACTCAGCCACGACATCTACTACCGGATGATCGACCAGCACGCCCCGACCTCGCGCCGCCTTCTCGTGTCGCGTGTCTTGCTCGTGTTGGTGGCTATCGTTGCCGCCTATACCGCTTCGACCAAGCCCGCCGACATTCTGTCGATGGTGTCCTGGGCCTTCTCGCTTGCAGCTGCAGGCCTCTTCCCCGTGCTGGTTCTCGGCGTGTGGTGGAAGCGTGCAAACACTGCCGGCGCGATTGC
>JBATMU010000084.1:0-7634 GCA_049289995.1 Rhizobiaceae bacterium
GGCCGATACCGCCCTGAAGACGGCAAACTCTGGCTATCTGACCCGGCGACTTGTCGACGTGGCGCAGGATTGCATTGTCAATGCCGTGGATTGCGGCACCGACAAGGGCCTGACCATGTCGCCCATCGTCGATGCGGGCCAGGTCGTGGCATCGCTCGGCGCGCGCGTCCTCGGACGCACGGCGCTGGACGATATCCATCATCCGGTGTCCGGCGATCTTCTGGTCTCCAAGGGCCGGCTTATCGACGAGCGCGATGTCGATATCATCGAAAAGGCGGGCATCCAGACCATCCGCATCCGCTCGGCGCTGACCTGCGACGTCAAGACCGGCGTCTGCGCGGTTTGCTATGGGCGTGACCTGGCGCGCGGCACCCCGGTCAACCAGGGTGAAGCGGTCGGCGTCATTGCCGCCCAGTCGATCGGCGAGCCGGGCACACAGCTCACCATGCGCACCTTCCACATGGGCGGCGCTGCACAGGTAGCTGACCAGTCGTTCCTTGAAGCCTCCTATGAGGGCACCGTCCAGATCCGCAACCGCAATGTGGTTCGCAATTCGGACGGCAATCTCATCGTCATGGGCCGCAACATGGCGGTCATCATTCTCGATGAGGCCGGCAAGGAGCGCGCCACGCATCGCGTGACCTATGGTTCAAAAATCCATGTCGATGACGGCGACAAGATCCGCCGCGGCCAGCGCGTGGCCGAGTGGGATCCCTATACCCGCCCGATCATGACCGAAGTCGAAGGCCGCGTGACGTTCGAAGACCTCGTTGACGGCATGTCGATGATCGAAGCCACTGACGAATCGACCGGCATCACCAAGCGTGAAGTCATCGACTGGCGCTCGTCGCCGCGTTCGTCGGACCTCAAGCCCGCCATCGTCATCGAAGACGAAAAAGGCAAGGTTTCCAAGCTGGCCCGCGGCGGCGACGCCCGGTTCCTCTTGTCGGTCGAAGCCATTCTGTCGGTCGAGCCGGGCGCCAAGGTCCAGCCGGGCGACGTGATTGCGCGTATCCCGATGGAAAGCGCCAAGACCAAGGACATCACGGGCGGCCTGCCGCGCGTGGCGGAATTGTTTGAAGCGCGCCGACCGAAGGATCACGCCATCATTGCAGAAATCGACGGCACGATCCGCTTTGGCCGCGACTACAAGAACAAGCGCCGCATCATCATTGCGCCGCATGACGAGGGCGCGGAACCGGTCGAGTATCTGATCCCCAAGGGCAAGCCGTTCCATCTGCAGGAAGGCGACGCCATTGAAAAGGGCGATTACATCCTCGACGGCAATCCCGCACCGCACGACATCCTGGCCATCAAGGGCGTGGAGGCTTTGGCTTCCTATCTCGTCAATGAAATCCAGGAAGTTTACCGTCTGCAGGGCGTTATCATCAACGACAAGCACATCGAGGTGATTGTCCGGCAGATGCTGCAGAAGATCGAAATCACCGAACAGGGCGATTCGACCTATATCGCGGGCGACCATGTCGATGTGATCGAACTGGACGAGATCAACGAACGGCTGATCGAAGACGGCAAGAAGCCGGCGCGCGGCGAACCCGTGCTGCTCGGCATCACCAAGGCTTCGCTGCAGACGCCGTCGTTCATCTCGGCTGCTTCCTTCCAGGAAACGACCCGCGTGCTGACGGAAGCTGCGGTTGCCGGCAAGACCGACATGCTGCAGGGCCTGAAGGAAAACGTCATTGTCGGCCGGCTGATCCCGGCAGGCACCGGCGGCACGATGACGCAAATCCGCCGCATCGCCACGTCGCGCGACGAGTTGATCCTCGACGAGCGCCGCAAGAGCGCGGGCGTGGAAACTGCCCAGCCGATGCTCGAAAGCATGACCCAGTCCGCCGAATAGCCCGGTCTGGCTTGAAATCGGAAAACGCCGGGGACGCAAGTCTCCGGCGTTTTGTTTTTGGAGTGATTCCCGGAAATCAGCTGCGGCGGGCGACCATCAGTTCAAGCCGCTTGATCTCCCGGATGATCCGGTTTGCCTCCATGTCCGAAAACAGCATGGACTTCATCTGGGCAGACATGATCATGCCCACTGCGGCGGGAAGTCCGAATTTGAGCGCGCCCAGCACGTCATCGGCGATGAAGAACCGCCAAGCCGCCCAAACAGCGACGATGAAAATAACGGTCTGAAAAAATGCTGTCAGCATCCGCCACCAGGCATTGGGACCGCGAAACAGCGCCATGCCTTGGGCCGGCAGGCCAAGCTCGCCAGTTTCGGCGAGGATATCGCGATCTTCCTCGGCCAGCGCCTGTTCAATCATCTTGTCGAGTTTTTCCATTGTCTTCTCCTTTCAACCGGGCGCGGAGCCGCGCCCTTGCATGCATGAGACGGGTCTTGACGGTGCCAACGGGCACGTCGAGGGCGACTGCAACTTCGGCAACGGTCATGTCTTCCAAATAGAACAAGGCGACCGTGGCGCGCTGCTGAGGGCTCAGGGTTGCCAGTGCGGCGCGAATGGCGGCGGCATCTGCGGCAGTGCTTGCGGTTTCGGGCTGAAACGTGGGCGCTTCAAAGCCAGGCGTCAGTTTCCGGTCCCGCTGGCGCCGCGCAATGAACCGCGCAACGCGCCGGGTGACGATGCGCAGCGCCCATGGCAGGAAGGCCGTGGATTCCCGCAGGGCGCCGAGGCCACGCCAGATTTCGAGCCAGGATTCCTGCATGATGTCATTGGCCGGCTCGCGCTCGCCCAGCAGGCGTACGGCATGGGCTTGCAGACGCGCGCCGCGCAAGGCGACCAGCCGCGCGAACGCTGGCTGGTTTCCGCCCTGTGCCTGAACCACCAGCAAGGCTTCCAGTGCTTTTTCTGCCGATTTCATCACGCTTTCCTGCCCGAACAGGCTGCTCCGCTACTTGGTTTGCTGCAATCGCCTGTACAAGTGCGCGCGGAGAGTGATCCGGTTCAACGGTGTTATGATTATTTCGCGCCACATGGAAATATGCGCCGGAGCCGCGCGCAAATTGAAGCCTTGTGTGACCGATTTCACAGACGCTTCACGCGGGCGATTCCATTGTGACCGTGCGGCTAGTCGATCGGGTCACAGACCTCCCATCGCCGCTTTTCAGGACCGTCCGGGAAATGCCCCACCGGACGGTCCTTTTTCATATGCGGCAAAGGCCGATGACCTGGTGCCAATGACAATGACGGAATTTCATGATTTGCTGATCGAAGGTGTTTATTCAGGAGGATGCAATGATCCGCAAAATGGCATTTGCAGCAATGTTCCTGGCCGGGCAGGGGACCGCCATGGCGGCCAGCGAAACGTGTATGCGGCGCGGCAATGTTGACCAGCAGGCGACTGCCGCGTGGAAAGAAATGGTTCGCCAGGCGCAGCCGGAATTCATGAAAGGCATTGCCGGCGTCTGGCATGCCGAAATCCACGCGCCGATGACCGGTCAGACCGATTCCCAGTACCAGATTTTCCAGGCGGACGGGCAATGGGAATACCGCAGCCAGGTTTGCGCCAACGCCACCTTCTGCTCGGACTTTTCGGGTCACGGGCTCTTTGCCGGGCGCATGCTCGATGACAGCCAATACACGCTGATGCTGATGGTTTCCGACCTCAACCGCGACCGGCAATGCTCGGGCGGCACAGGCCGGGTCATTGACAGCAAGACCTTGCAGGATTCCACGGGAACCGTTTGGCGCAAGGTGAGCTGAGGTCAGATCGTTTCTTCAAAGGTAACGATGGAGACTTCGCCTTCCAGGGCGCCCTGCCAGGCGGAAATGTGCGGCTCGTCATCCGGTGCGCCGTCCATTTCGCCGATCTGGTCAAGTTCGGCCTCGGCATAGCCCTCGGCGGCCAGCGCCTCCAGCGCCTTGCGCACGGCAGTGTCGTCATCAGGGGCGGTCAGCATGACGTGGACGCCCTCTGATTTCCCGCCCTTCTTTCGCCAGACCCGGCCTACCAGAATCATGACAGGGCGGTTGGGTTCATTGTCCTGCATTGCCGAATCCCCTGAAATACGAAATCTTGACCTGTCTTAATGAAGCGCCGCGCCGCATGAAACCGAAATCTCGGACCGATTGCAGAGCTCAATACCGTGGCAAAGCGCCTCGGATCGGTTTGGCGGGCGCCGAAAAGCCAAGTTCTTTGATCTGCTTGGCAATTCGTGGCGATGCGGGGTTGACGGGGCAGGGCGGAATCGCTAATGCACCCCCATCTGAGCCGATGTGAGGCCTTTTCCTTTCGGGACGACGTGTCCTGGATCTGGTCTCAAACAGGGTTCGTATTCGAAGCGACGACCATTTCGGGCAGCATGAAGCGGGCAACCGCATCCTCTGCATGTGTTCGGGCAGAACCGCAAAGGCGGTATCTAGCCCGTTTGCGCGTGGAATGTTCGCTTAGTGCGAGCCTTTGCGGGCTGAGAACAGAGTTTTTTATAGAGGAAGGTTTGGATGCCTACCGTAAACCAATTGATCCGCAAGCCGCGCGTTGCGCCGGTAAAGCGCAACAAAGTCCCGGCCATGCAGGCCAACCCGCAAAAGCGCGGCGTCTGCACGCGCGTCTACACCACGACCCCGAAGAAGCCGAACTCGGCTCTGCGCAAGGTCGCCAAGGTGCGTTTGACCAATGGCTTTGAGGTCATCGGCTACATTCCGGGTGAAGGCCACAACCTTCAGGAACACTCCGTGGTCATGATCCGCGGCGGCCGCGTCAAGGATTTGCCGGGCGTGCGCTACCACATCATCCGCGGCGTCCTCGACACCCAGGGCGTCAAGAACCGCAAGCAGCGCCGGTCGAAGTACGGCGCCAAGCGGCCGAAGTAAGATTTTTGCGGCTTCGGCACTTTCGGGTGCGAGGCTGATGAGAGTGAGAGACAAGAACCATGTCCCGTCGTCACAGTGCAGAAAAGCGCGAAATCAACCCGGATCCGAAGTTCGGCGATCTGGTGATCACCAAGTTCATGAACGCCGTCATGATGCACGGCAAGAAGTCGGTCGCCGAGACGATTGTCTATGGCGCGCTCGACCAGGTTCAGGAAAAGGCCAAGCAGGAGCCGGTCGCGCTCTTCCATCAGGCGCTCGACAATGTCGCGCCGCATGTGGAAGTCCGCTCGCGCCGCGTCGGCGGCGCCACCTATCAGGTGCCGGTTGACGTGCGCCCCGAGCGCCGTCAGGCACTGGCCATCCGCTGGTTGATCAACGCCGCCCGCGGACGCAACGAAACGACGATGGTCGACCGCCTGTCCGGCGAATTGCTGGATGCATCCAATAACCGCGGCACTGCGGTGAAGAAGCGTGAAGACACGCACCGGATGGCGGAAGCCAACCGCGCCTTCGCCCATTACCGCTGGTAATACAGAACCCGATCGAGAACGAAGGCAGTCCTCCCATGGCCCGCGAATACAAGATCGAAGATTACCGCAATTTCGGCATCATGGCGCATATTGACGCCGGCAAGACGACGATGACCGAGCGGATTCTTTACTACACCGGCAAGAGCCACAAGATCGGTGAAGTGCACGACGGCGCCGCCACCATGGATTGGATGGAGCAGGAGCAGGAACGCGGCATCACGATCACCTCTGCCGCCACCACGACCTTCTGGGAAGGCCGTGACGGCAAGATGCGCCGCTACAACATCATTGACACCCCCGGCCACGTCGATTTCACCATTGAAGTCGAGCGTTCGCTGCGCGTGCTGGACGGCGCTGTTGCGCTTCTGGATGCCAATGCCGGTGTTGAGCCGCAGACCGAAACCGTCTGGCGCCAGGCTGACAAATACAATGTGCCGCGCATGATCTTCGCCAACAAGATGGACAAGACCGGCGCAGATTTTTACCGCTGCGTCGACATGGTGCGCTCGCGCCTCGGGGCCATCCCGGTTGTGATCCAGCTGCCGATCGGCGCGGAAAACGATTTTGCCGGCGTTGTCGACCTGATCGAAATGAAGGCTCTCGTCTGGAAGTCCGAAGGCCTTGGCGCCGAATGGGACGTTCTGGAAATTCCCGCTGACATGGCCGCCAAGGCTGCCGATTACCGCGACAAGATGATTGAAGCGGTTGTCGAGGCTGATGATGGCGCAATGGAGCGCTATCTCGAAGGCCAGATGCCCGGCAATGACGAAATCCGCGCGCTGCTGCGCAAGGGTACGATTGCTGTGCAGTTCTTCCCGATGATGTGCGGCACTGCCTTCAAGAACAAGGGTGTGCAGCCGTTGCTTGATGCAGTGACTGAATATCTGCCGTCGCCGCTCGACGTTCCGGCCATCAAGGGCATCGACCCGAAGACCGAAAAAGAAATGGAACGTCACGCCGACGATTCCGAGCCGTTGGCCATGCTGGCCTTCAAGATCATGAACGACCCGTTTGTCGGCTCGCTCACCTTTGCGCGCATCTATTCCGGCAAGCTGGAAAAGGGCATTTCCCTCGAAAATACCGTCAAGGGCAAGCGCGAACGCATCGGGCGCATGCTGCAGATGCACTCCAACAGCCGTGAAGACATCGAAGAAGCCTTTGCCGGCGACATCGTTGCGCTGGCTGGCCTCAAGGACACCACCACGGGCGACACGCTTTGCGATCCGCTGAAGCCGGTCATCCTGGAACGCATGGAATTCCCCGAGCCGGTCATCCAGATCGCCATCGAGCCGAAGACCAAGGGCGACCAGGAAAAGATGGGCCTGGCGCTCAACCGCCTGGCTGCTGAAGATCCGTCCTTCCGTGTCAAGACCGACGAAGAATCCGGCCAGACGATCATTGCCGGCATGGGCGAATTGCATCTCGACATTCTGGTCGACCGCATGCGCCGCGAATTCAAGGTCGAGGCCAATGTCGGCGCGCCGCAGGTTGCCTACCGCGAAACCATCACGCGGGCTGCCGAGCATGACTACACCCACAAGAAGCAGTCGGGCGGCTCGGGCCAGTTCGCGCGCATCAAGGTGGCGTTCTCGCCCAATCCGGATAGCGACGAATTCGTGTTCGACTCCAAGGTTGTCGGCGGTTCGGTGCCCAAGGAATATGTGCCGGGCGTCGAAAAGGGCATCAACAGCGTCATGTCGTCGGGTCCGTTCGCGGGCTTCCCGATGATCGGTGTGAAAGCCACGCTGGTCGATGGCGCCTACCACGACGTTGACTCTTCGGTTCTGGCCTTCGAAATCGCCGGCCGCGCCTGCTTCCGTGAAGCGGCGTCCAAGCTTGGCGTTCAGCTGCTCGAGCCGATCATGAAGGTCGAGGTTGTGACACCGGAAGATTATGTCGGCTCGGTTATCGGCGATCTCAACAGCCGCCGCGGCCAGATCCAAGGTCAGGAAGCGCGCGGCGTCGCAGTCGTCATCAATGCGATGGTGCCGCTGGCCAACATGTTCAAATACGTCGATACGCTGCGCTCGATGTCTCAGGGCCGCGCCCAGTACACGATGCAGTTCGATCATTACGAGCCTGTGCCGACTGCGGTCGCGCAGGAAGTGCAGAAGAAATACGCGTAATCCTTCCGGATACGCGAACCAGGTTGCAAAGCGCCAAATTGGCGACATGAAGACGGAGAAGTCCCATGGGTAAGAGCAAGTTTGAACGGAACAAGCCGCACGTCAACATCGGCACGATTGGTCACGTTGACCATGGCAAGACGTCCCTGACGGCAGCGATCACCAAGTATTTTGGCGAATACAAGGCCTAT
>JBATMU010000085.1:0-5125 GCA_049289995.1 Rhizobiaceae bacterium
ATCTATGGTCTGGAATTTGGCCTCAATGGTGCGGCCATCGCCACGTTCCTGTCGCGAACGATCTTGTTGGCGGTAGGGCTTTGGGCTGTTTTGCGCATCCACAGGCTTGCGACATTTCCGGACCGGGCAAGCTTGATCGACGGCGCAAAGCCGTTTTTTGCCATCGGCTTGCCTGCAGTGCTGACCCAGGTGGCGACGCCTTTCGGCAATGCCTTCGTGACGTCATCCATTGCCGCCTACGGCGACGCCGCCGTTTCCGGATGGGCGATCATCGGGCGCATCGTGCCTGTGGCATTTGGTGCTATTTTCGCGCTTTCGGGAGCGGTCGGGCCGATTTTCGGCCAGAATTTTGGCGCGCGCGCCTATGACCGGCTGAATGAAACGCTTCGCGCCAGCCTGATTTTCACCACTGGCTATGTTGCCGTGGTCTGGGCGCTGCTGGCGCTGTTTTCCGGACAGATCGCCGCGCTGTTTGCCGCAACGGGCGACACCGAGGCGCTGATCGTATTTTTCTGCCTGTTTGCGGCGGGCAGCTTCCTGTTCAATGGCGCACTGTTTGTCGCCAATGCCGCGTTCAACAATCTGGGCTTTCCCGCGCTGTCGACACTGTTCAATTGGGGCCGCTCGACACTTGGCACCTTGCCATTCGTCTGGGTCGGAAGCCGCCTTTATGGTGCGGAAGGGGTGATCGCCGGCTGGGGCGTTGGCGCTGTCGCCTTCGGGCTTGGCGCCATGGCTGCGGCGTTCATCGTGGTGAGGCGGATCGGCTCCCGGCACAATCCTAGTCTTGCGCCAGAAGCACCGCCTCCACCGCCCGCTTGACCTCTTCCTTGAAGCCCGCTGTTTCCGACAGCACGGCGTCGATCTTGAGGAAATCCAGCACCCGGAACCGCGAGACCGGCGGGCGCAGGAACACGGCCGGATGGTGCGCCTTCAATTTAAGCGCGGTGATTGACTGCATCATGATCTGCGAGGTGCCGAACATCAGGTCAATTGAGGTCGGCAGCTTGCGGCCGCCTGGCTCCGGCGCGCCAACCACGTCAATGGCGATGACATGATCTGCCAGATGGCTGACCAGATCGAACGGCACCGGATTGGTGATGCCGCCGTCGATCAACAAGCGGTCGCCATCGCGCACCGGCTTGAAGACCGCCGGAATTGCCGCCGATGCGGCCAGCGCCTTGAACAGGCCGCCTTCGGAGAAGGCGACCGGCCGGTGCCCGAAATAGTCGGTTGCAGTGACAATCAGCGGAATGGAAAGCTCTTCAAAGGTTTCCGGCAAAATATCGGGCAGGAAGCCGCGCAATATCCGCTCGCAATCGAACTGGCTGAGCCGGAGGCCGGTGACGATGTCGCGCATCGAACCTGCCCGCAGCTTCCACAGACGGCTGGCTATTTCCGTGCGCTTGGCGAAAACCGAATAGGCGTAATCGCGGATGTCCTTGCCGCTCATGCCAGCCGCCATGCCCGCGCCCATCAGCGCACCGATGGAGGAACCGGAAATCGCCACAGGGCGGATGCCAAGCTCATTCAGCGCTTCGATGGCATGGATATGGGCGAGCCCGCGCGCACCGCCGCCGCCGAGCGCCAGCGCGAATTCCGGCTGCTTTTTGACCAGTTTGCGCGATTTTCCGGTCATTTCAACGTATCCACCACAGCCTGCGGACCAATCGCCAGAATTGCCGGATCCACGAGAAGCAGCCGCTTGGCCATGGCTTGCACGCTTTGCGGCGTCACTGCCCGGATCAGGCTTTCGCGGCGGGAAATATAGTCAATCGCCTGCCCGCTCAATTGCAATTCGGTCAATGTGCTGGCGATGGAGGCCGAGCCGACCAGATTGTTGATGGCGTAGGACCCGGCCAGATAATCCTTGGCGTCGGCCATTTCCTGCTCTGTCGGCCCGCCTTCTGCCAATTTGGCAGCTTCCGCACGAATGATGGAAAGCGTCTCCGCAGCACGGTCGGAGCGGGTGGCGGTGGAGACCATGAGCGAATTGGCATGGCGCTGGGTGGCGAGCGAGGAATCGACACCATAGGCCAGGCCGCGCTTTTCGCGCACCTCGTTGAAAAGGCGGGACGAAAACGATCCGCCGCCATAGATGTGATTCATCAGAAAGGCGGCGAAGAAGTCCGGATCATCGCGCGCCACACCCGGCCAGGCCAGAACCAGCTTGGTCTGCGGCAGATCAAAGGGCACGGCAAGTGTTTGTCCGAGCCTTGGCGTCACATCGGCCACAACTGCAAGCGCTGGTTTCTCTGGCAGGCCGCCAAACACCTGGTCCAGCAGGGCTTTCAGCGCCGCCTCGTCAATGTCGCCGACCACGGAGACAATCAGGTTGGAGCGGCCAAACTGCGCGGCGCGAAAAGCGCGCAAGTCATCGGGCATGATTGCGGCAAGCGAGACCGGCGTGCCGTCACGCTCACGCGAATATGGATGATCGCCATAAAGCGCCTTGCCCCAGAGTTTCGACGCGGCTTTTTCCGGATCGCGGGAATCGGCCTCGATGGAGGCGAGTATCTGGCTGCGGATCCTGTCGAGCGGCGCCTGATCAAAGCGCGGCGAATTGACCGCCAGAGCCAGCAGGGCAAACGAGGCCTTGGCGTCATCGCTCAACACCCGCATCGAGCCGTAAATGGCATCGCGCGCCGCGCTGAAGCCCATTTCGCCGCCGGCCGCATCGATCTGTTCCTGAAAGGCATCGGAATCAAGATCACCCGCACCTTCGTCAAACAGGCTCGACATCAGCCGCGCCAATCCCTCCTTGCCGGCCGGGTCCTGGGCGGAGCCGCCTTCGAACGCAAAGCGCAGCGCAATCACCGGCAAGGTATGATCTTCAACGAACCATGCCTTGATGCCTTTCGGCGAAGTGATTTCGCGGATATCCATGCCTGCTGCCGGCAATATCGCGGCGGGAAACATGGCGAAAAAAGCCAGTAAAAGCACAAACAGGCGGTTCATTGGCCTTCTCCCTTTTCGGGCAGAAGGTAAGCAGTGACTGACCGCTTAGCATCCAGCCATTTGGCGGCAGCGGCCTGCACCTGTTTGACGCTCACCGCTTCGATTCGACCTTGCCATTGGTCAATGTCGGCAATCGTTCCGCCAGTCGCCAGTGTCGATCCAAAGATCTGCGCCATGCCGGATGGATCATCGCGGCTGAAAATCAGCGAGCGAATGAAGCGCTTCTTGGCGGCAGCAAGTTCATCTTCAGTGACGCCATCTTTAGCGAGCCGGCGGATTTCATCGGCAACAGCCTTCTCCACCTCGGCAAGCGTGGCCTCGCCGCGCGGCGAGGCATAGACGCCGAATCCGGTCTCATCAATTGCGGTTGACTGGTAGTAGGCCCCGGCCGAGGCCGCCAGGCCGCTCTTGACGACCAACGCCTGATAAAGGCGGCTGCGGATGCCTCCGCCGAGGATTTCCGACAGCATGTCGAGCGCTTCAGCCTCGCCATCCTCCTCGGAATAGGACGGCACCAGCCAGGTGGTGGAAAATTGCGGCACTGATACGCGCGGATCGGTCAACGTCACCGTGCGGGCAGTGTTCTGCTCTGGCTCCTGCGGGCGGTCGCGCGGCGGCAGGACTGGGCCGGAAGCTACCAAGCCATAGCTGGCTTCCGCCATCTGCCGCACCTGGTCGGGCTCGACATCGCCAGCCACCACCACAATGGCATTACCGGGCGAATAATAGCGCTCGTAAAACGCCACGGCGTCAGCGCGGTTCAGCTTCTCGATCTCGTTCATCCAGCCGATGACCGGAATGCCATAGGGATGGTTCTGGTAGAGCGTGGCGTTGACTTCTTCGGCAAGGATTGAGTCCGGGCTGTTGTCAACACGCGAGCGGCGCTCTTCAAGGATGACATCGCGTTCGGGGCCGATGACGTCGTCGGTCAGCACCAGATTGCGCATGCGGTCGGCTTCAAAAGCCATCATCGACGGCAGGGCTGCGGGCGACACCTTCTGGTAATAGGCGGTGTAGTCATAGGAGGTGAAGGCATTTTCCTCGCCGCCAATGGCCGAGACGGCGGCAGAAAACTCACCTGCCTTGTGTTTGGCCGTGCCCTTGAACATCAAATGCTCGAAGAAATGGGCGATTCCGGACTTGCCGGGAAGCTCGTCGGCGCTGCCGGTCTTGTACCAGATCATGTGAGTGACGACAGGGGAGCGGTGATCGGGAATAACCACCAGCTCCAGCCCGTTTGAAAGCGCGAACTGCTTCACTCCTGCTTTTTCCGAAAAATTCTCAGCGGTTGCTGCAAACGGTTGCAGAAGGGCGCCAAGCAAAAGGAGCGCCGGAAATGTCGAGCGTCGGGATTGGGTCAAGGAGCGATTTCCAATGCGAGGGTGGGGAAGTGTTTGGCTTGCGTCTCTGACGTGTCAACCGCCATTGCGGCGGTCCTGCGGCGTGAAAGTCAAAAACCGGATCACGGTTTCGCCATAAGCGCGGCGGTCGATTTCCGAAAAATCCGCGCCGGGATCAAATGGCGCATTGGCTTTTTCTTCAACCATGCACAAGGCGCCGGGCGCCAGCCAGCCGCCAATGGCGGCGGCACGCAGGGCAGCACTCCCCAATCCGCGGCCATAAGGCGGATCGGCAAAGCATAGCTCAAACGGGCCGAAAGACCCGGCAAGGCCGAGATCCGTGGCATTGCGCCGGAAAATCTTTATCCGCCCCTGCAGGCTCAGCACCTCGGCATTTTCGCGGATGAGGCCGCGCGCCTCCGCCCCGTCATCAACAAACAGGCAGGACGCTGCGCCGCGCGACAGCGCCTCAAAGCCAAGCGCGCCGGTTCCGGCAAAAAGGTCAAGGACCTTCGTTCCGGCCAGCGCCTCCGGCCAGGAATGGACGATGACATTGAACATGGCCTGCCGCGTCCGGTCGGTGGTCGGCCTTATGTCCTGGGTTTTCGGGGCCGCCAGGGCGCGGCCGCGAAACTCACCGGCGACGATCCGCATTGCCGCTGCCCGGTTTGCCGCCCGGCTTGAAACCGGGCTTGCCGCCAGGCTTTGCGCCAAATGGTTTTGCGGCGAAAGGTTTTGAGCCGGCGGGTTTGTCTCCGCCCGGCTTGCCGCCTTCTGTCTTGCCTGCCGGCTTGCGGCCGGGCCGCGCGCCGGGCGCCATCCAGACA
>JBATMU010000086.1:0-1721 GCA_049289995.1 Rhizobiaceae bacterium
CGCTGGTCAGGTCAACGAAGCGCATCAGCGACAATCGCCCGGCATTGACATGATCGAGCATGACCGGAACCAGCGTCTGCACGCCGGTCATGCCGGAGGGTGATTGCGGATAGGGCTTGGCCTTTTCTGCAAGCGTGTGCGGCGCGTGGTCGGAGCCGAGCACATCAACCACGCCATTGGCGATGCCGGACCAGATGCCTTCAAAATGGCGGCGGCCGCGCACAGGCGGGTTCATCTGCAGCAGCGTGCCAAGCCGGGCATAGTCATTGGCTTCAAGCGTCAAATGATGCGGCGTCGCCTCGCAAGTGGCGACATCCTTGTGATGCTCAAGGAAGGCGATTTCCTCGGCGGTGGAAATATGCAGGACATGAATGCGGGCACGGGTTTGGCGTGCGATCCGCACCAGCCGTTCGGTGCAGCGCAAGGCGGCGATTTCATCACGCCAGACCGGATGCGACGACGGATCGCCCACAATGCGCAGGCTTTCGCGCTCGCGCAGCCTGAACTCGTCTTCGGAATGGAAGGCGGCGCGGCGTCTGGTGTTTCTCAGGATGGACGCCACGCCCTCATCATCCTCGACCAGAAGGTCGCCGGTGGACGACCCCATGAACACCTTGATGCCAGCTGCTCCCGGCAGGCGTTCGAGTTCGCCGACATCATGCGCATTGTCGCGCGTGCCACCGACCCAAAAGGCGAAATCGCAATGCATGCGGCCCGTGGCGCGGGACACCTTGTCGGCGAGTGCGGCCTCGGAAGTGGTCAGCGGCTTGGTGTTGGGCATTTCAAACACGGCGGTGACCCCGCCCAGCACGGCGGCGCGCGAGCCGGTTTCGAGATCTTCCTTGTGTTCGAGCCCGGGCTCGCGGAAATGCACCTGGCTGTCGACCACGCCGGGCAGGATGTGCAGGCCGGTGCAATCGCGCACCTCGCCGGCCGAGGCCTGGGACAACTCGCCGATGGCGGCAATGCGGCCATTGATCATGCCGACGTCGCGCAGACCTTCGCCGTCCTGATTGACGACAGTGCCGCCGCGCAAAACGAGGTCAAAACTCTGGGCCATTTGCGTCTCCCGGTTCTTGCCGATGCCGTCCGCGCGGCTTACGTAATCGGGACGCAACTTGCAAGAAATCCGAAAACGGAAGGCCGAACCATGCCGCATGCCATTTTGGACGGACGGGCGCTGTTGAGCGTGGCGGGCGAGGATGCCGAAACGTTTCTGCAAAGCCTCGTCACCACCGATCTTGCCGCGCTGGCCAAAGGGGAGGCAAAACCCGGCGCGTTGTTGTCGCCGCAAGGCAAGATCCTGTTTGATTTCCTGATCTGGCGGCAGGAGGACGGCTTTGCGCTTGAGTGCCGCACCGACATCGCGGCGGATTTCCTCAAGCGGCTCATGCTTTACCGGCTAAGGGCAAAGGTTCAGATTTCCCTTTTGCCGCAATATGTTGCCGCGATTGCATGGGGCGATGATTCGCCCGGCTCAGAAACTGATTCAACGCAGGTCCGCGACCGGCGTTTTGCCGAACCGGTTTGGCGCAAGGCGGCAGAGGCGGATGCTGTGCCGGACGGCGCCGGAGAATGGGCCCGCCTCAGGATCAGCGCAGGCGTGGCCGAAGCGGGCAGCGATTATGCCCTTGGTGACGCCTTTCCGCATGACGTCAATCTCGACCAGACGGGCGGATTGTCGTTCCGCAAGGGCTGCTATGTCGGTCAGGAAGTAGTGT
>JBATMU010000087.1:0-3700 GCA_049289995.1 Rhizobiaceae bacterium
GGCGCGGGCCGCGATCCGGACGGTCGAAACGGTCCGAGCGCTCGCCGCGGTCGTCGCGGTCGCGCTTGGCGAGCATGGCCGAAGGGCCGGTTTCGTGTGCTTCGACCTTGATCGTCATGAAGCGCAGCACGTCTTCCGACAGGCCCTGCTGGCGCTCGAGTTCGGCAATCGCCGCGGCGGGCGCGGTGATGTCGATAAGCGTGTAATAGGCCTTGCGGTTTTTCTTGACGCGGTAGGTGAGGGACTTCAGTCCCCAGTTTTCGATCCGTCCGACCGAACCCCCGTGCGCTTCGATGACACCCTTGTACGTTTCGACAAGGGCATCCACCTGCGGCGGCGAGAGATCCTGGCGGGCGAGGAAAACATGTTCATAAAGAGCCATGTGAATTCGCCTTTCTTCGTTTCCTGTCCGGCCCCAGCGGCTAGCCTCTGACCCTCGCTTATCCGCAAAGCGGCGAAGAAAGGGGCGGGAAGGTCGAGAGCGGAGACACGGGAAGCGGAAGCGCTTTTGGCTTCACGCGAAGGGTTTTGGCCCTCCGGCCTTCCGTTCAGCCCCCAGCAAGGACCGGCAGTTGCCGCGCTTATACGGATTTCGGACCAAAGCGCAACCCCGGCGTCAGCCCGCCGCCTGGTACCCGATGCCCGGTTCGGTCAGGATCAGCCTCGGCTCGGACGGGACGTCCTCGATTTTCTGCCGCAATTGGCCGATGAACACCCGCAAATAGGCGATGTCCTCGCGGTGGGCCGGCCCCCAGACCTTTTCTAGGATGTGGCGATGGGTCAGGACGCGCCCCCGATTGTGCGCCAGCAAGGCGAGCAGGTCGAATTCCTTGGGCGTGAGCCGCAATGGCGCCCCGGCCTTGTCTGCAACATGCATTGCCGGGTCAATTCTGACGTCACCGATTTGCAAAATCGCGGCAATGCCCTGACCGGTTGGGGCGGTGCGCAGGCAGGCGCGGATGCGGGCAAGCAACTCGCCGATGGCGAATGGCTTGACCACATAGTCATTGGCGCCCAGATCAAGCGCCGCGATTTTTTCTGCCTCCGCATCCCGCGCGGAAAGCACGATGATCGGGGTCTGCGATGTCTGGCGGATCTGGCCGATCACCGCTTTGCCGTCGAGGTCGGGCAGACCCAGGTCCAGCACAACGATGTCGGGACGTCGCGATGCAAACAGCCGCAAGGCTTCGGCGGCGCTTGCGGCGGTTTCCAGGTCAAAGCCCGATGCCGCCAGCGAATGGCGCAGGAAACGCTGGATTTGCGGTTCATCGTCAACAATCAGCACCAGCGGCAAGCCTGTCATGTTGGTTCAACATTTTCCATTGGCAGCGAAAATGTGAAACAGGTCCCCCCAGCGGCATTTAACGGGCTTTTCACGCTGACCGTTCCGTCCAGCAATGTGGCGATGCCGCGCACGATGGCAAGCCCGAGCCCGGTTCCGCTGGTTGAGGAATCGGCGCCGCGAAACAATGGATCAAAGATGCGTTCGTGCTGATCCGGCGGAATGCCGGGCCCGTTATCTTCAATTTCAAAGCACATCTTGTCTTTGTCCAGCGCGAGCCGTGCAGTGATTTCGCTGCCGGGCGGCGAGAATTTTGCGGCATTTTCCAGCAAGTTGAAGAGGGCCTGTTCCAAAAGCGCCGCATCGGAGCGGACCAGTTTCCCCGTCTCGCCGGCGAAAGGTGAAAAGCTGTGGCCCGGATGGGCGGCGCGTGCGCGCGCCACGGCGCCGTGCACAACGTCAGCCGGATCAACCCAGTTCATTTGCGGTTTGAGCCCGGTATTCAGCCGCGTCATCGTCAGCAAGTCATCGACATAGCGTGACAGCCGCCGCGTTTCTTCTTCGGCCGCCAGCAAAAGATCGTCCCGCGCGGCTTCCGGCAAACTGGCGCCCAATTGGCGCAGGCTTGAAACCGAGCCCAATATGGCGGCCAGCGGCGTGCGCAGGTCATGCGACAATGACAACAGCAGGGTTGAACGCAGGCTTTCCTGTTCGGCGCGGACCCGGGCACTTGTCGCTTTTTCTGCTTGCAGCACCCTGGCAAGCGCCGCCGCGGCTTGTGAAAGCATGGTCAGTGCGGTCTGCTCGATTTCGGTCCCGCGCTGCCGGGCCGTCTCCGGCAGTTTTATGCCCGCGACTGCCGCCACCTTGCCGTCGCTTGCGAGCGGGAAGAAGCCGAATGGGCTTCCTTGCCATCCGGCCGCCGTTGCCGCTTGGCTGCTGCCATGGCGGAAGGCCTTCTCGCAAGCTTGCAGGCTGTGGCTGTCAAGCTGCAAATCAGCCGGAATGGCCGCAACTGGGGTCATTTTTCCGGATGTACCGGTCATGACCAGCACGGCGTCGCTGGTGATGTTGGACACATGGCGGGCGAGTGCGGCCAGCACCGAGTCTTGGGTGCCGCAGTCTGCAAGCGCCGCGGTGAACCGCGACAACTCGGCCAAATGGGCGGCCCGACGGTTTGCCGCATCGGCATCATCACGCGCTTTTCCCGCAAGCCAGCCCGTTAGCCCTGCTGTGACCATGAACAGCGCCAATGCCAGCACGTCGGCAGGGCTGGCGACCCGCAAAGTGTAAAAGGGTTCGACAAACAGGAAATTATAGGTGGCGAAGGCTAAGCCGGCCGCCGCAATTCCGGGACCAAACCCGAAGGTGGCGGCACTCGCCAACACGGCAAACAGGAACAACAGCGGCAGGCCGGTCGCGGGGAGCCAGCCAGCGGCAGCGCTGCCAAACACGGCCACTGCCGCCACAAACAGCCCGGACATGCCATAACGCATCAACAGCCGGGGCCCGATGGCTTTTGGCCGTGCGCCTG
Organism: Rhizobiaceae bacterium; assembly: GCA_049289995.1. Taxonomy (GTDB): domain Bacteria; phylum Pseudomonadota; class Alphaproteobacteria; order Rhizobiales; family Rhizobiaceae; genus JBATMU01. The sequence continues at coordinate 2,817 of JBATMU010000087.1, forward strand.
TCAACATGTCTGAATGCATCTCTTGCCGAACCGACATGCCGCCATCTGGTTTGGCCAAGGCGCCCTTGTCCAGCGTCTTTATGCAATCCTTATGCAGCACCGCAAGAATCCCTGTCGAATCCTTATGCGCAAAAGCCGATTCCGCTCGGGCCATCAACGGCCACAGGAGAATTCGGCATGCAATCCATCGAGACGGGTGCAGAGGGCGGACATAATATGCGTCCGCGCACCGGCGCGTTCTGGACTTTGACGATCGGCGCCATCGGCGTTGTCTACGGCGATATCGGCACCTCGCCGCTTTACGCGTTTCGCGAAGCCTTCAAGGCCGCCCAGGAAGGCGGCATGGTGCGCGAGGCGGCGGTTCTCGGCGTGCTCTCGCTGATTTTCTGGGCGTTGATGATTGTGGTCACGACAAAATACGTGACGATCCTGTTGCGCGCCGACAATGACGGCGAGGGCGGCACGCTGACCCTTCTGGCTTTGGCGCAACGGGCATTGGGCAAGAACGCGCTCGGCATTGTGGGACTGGGCGCGCTTGGCGCCTCGCTGTTCTTTGGCGATGCGCTGATTACCCCGGCAATATCGGTGCTGTCAGCGGTGGAAGGTTTGAAGCTCGTCACCACCCAACTCGAACCCTATGTGATCCCCATCACGCTTGTGATCATTGTCGGCCTGTTTGCCGCGCAGTCGCGGGGAACATCAGCTGTCGCGGGCCTGTTCGGGCCGGTGACGTTCGTCTGGTTTCTCGTGCTCGCCTATGGCGGCCTGGTCCATATCGGGGCCAATCCCGGCGTGCTGATGGCGCTCAATCCGGTCCATGCCGTGACCTTCCTCGCACAAAACGGCGCCCTGGGTTTCATTGTGCTTGGCGCTGTCTTTCTCGC
>JBATMU010000088.1:0-14942 GCA_049289995.1 Rhizobiaceae bacterium
CCATTACCCCGCCCGGACGGGTGCGCCGGTTCGACACATGGTTTTTCGCCGCCTTCCGCCCGGAGATCACCCGGCAACTGCCCGAAGGCGGGCCCAGCGGCGAATTGGAAGATGTGGTCTGGATGACTTTTGCCGAGACGCGGCAGGCCGATCTGCCGTCGATCACGCGGACAATCCTCGATTCCCTGGAAGCCCGCCTTGCCGATGATCCCGGTCTTTCGCCGGAAACGCCCCTGCCCTGGTGGCGCATGGCCAATGGCCGCTTCATCAAGACGTTTCTTTAGCCTTCGGAGCCCGTGCCGGGGTTGACAATCCGCACCGGACGGCTATTGAACCGGCACCTTCAGCGCCTGCGGGCGTAAGGCCGCGTTCGCGCGGCGCATTGCTCGGAACGGACAAGAACATGGCCAAAGCCACAACGATCAAGATCAAGCTGCTGTCGACCGCAGACACCGGCACGTTTTACGTCACCACGAAAAACAGCCGCACCTTCACCGAAAAGATGACCAAGCGGAAGTACGACCCGGTGGTCAAGAAGCATGTCGACTTCAAGGAAACCAAGATCAAGTAAGCACAGCTTGCCTGATTGAACGGATGCGCCGCCCTTCGGGCGGCGTTTTTGTTTTTGGAGAATGCCGTGGTTTCAGAATCGCTTGGCTGCGATTGCTCAAGTCATTCATGAGAAGAAAACGGGGGCTGGCCGGCGGAATGGCTGCGTTACGAGAAACTCATTGCGCCGGCGCCGGCCAGCCGACCCCACAAACCCAGGAGATGCGGCGGACCTGAGCATCATGGGGCGTTTGCGCCGGGCATGATCCGTTGACGGACCTTCCGCTGCGCAAGGGCAGACAATCAGCCAAATCCGAATCAAAATCAAGCCGTGCTTTGCGGGGCCGTTTCAAGCGGCGCGCGAAACAACCTTGTTGCGGCCATTGCCCTTGGCCTCATAAAGCGCGGCATCGGCGCGCTTCATCAAAGCGGCTGCACTGTCATGCTCGGGCAACAGCGTCGCCACGCCGACGCTGGCGGTGACGACAACCGGCGCACCGCTGACCGTGAACGGTTTTCCGGCGATTTCCTCGCGCAGGCGCTCGGCGACGCTAGCCGCAATCTGGGCATCTGTATCGGGCATGATGACCACGAATTCCTCGCCGCCGTAGCGGCAGGCCAGATCAATGCCGCGCACATTGACGCGCAGGCGCTTGGCAAATTCGCGCAGCACATCATCGCCGGCGGCATGGCCGAATGTGTCATTTACCGATTTGAACCGGTCGATATCGGCAATCAGCAGCGACAAAGGCCGCTTTCGGTTTGCTGCCCGGTCAACCAGCGTCTCCAGATGCGTTTCCAGATAGCGGCGGTTGTGCAGGCCGGTCAGAACATCGGTCACCGCCATTTCGACGCTTTCGCTGATCGAGGCGCGCAATTGGTCATTGTAGCGCTTGCGGCGCACCTGGGTCATCAACCGCGCCAGCAATTCCTGCTGTTCGAGCGGACGCACCAAGTAATCATTCACGCCAAGATCGAGCGCACGCATGACCAGATCATCGTCGCCCTGCTCGCTGACCAGCATGATCGGCAGGAAGCGGGTGCGGTCGAGCGCACGCAAATGCGCGCAAACCCTGAGCGGATCATGACCGTCAAGGCGCGAGGCTATCAGTGCACAATCATAGGGTTTTTCGAGGGCGCGGAACATGGCCTGGGCCGGATCAGCGACAATCGACACGTCGGCATGCTCGCGCAGCATGCGCAAGATGCGCTCGGCCGACGAGGCGCGGTCATCCACGACCAGCACGCGGGCCCGGTCTTCCAAGCCGGTCTGGCGGGCGGCAAGCTCTTCAAGGCCGATGGCCTTTGTGGTGGCGGCGCGCAGGCGCAGTTCGTCGGTCAGTGTTTTCAGCCGCACGAGGCTTTTTACGCGGGTCATCAATTGCAGATCATTGACCGGCTTGGTCAGAAAATCATCGGCGCCCGCCTGCAAGCCCCTCACCCGGTCGGCAACCTGATCGAGCGCAGTGACCATGACGACCGGAATCTGGGCAGTGGCCGGATCGGCTTTCAGGCGGCGGCAGACTTCAAAACCGTCCATGCCGGGCATCATGATGTCGAGCAGGACAACGTCGATCTTGGATTTTTCGCAGATATCAAGGGCGTCGGCGCCGTTCATTGCGGTGGCAACTTCGAAATATTCGGCCAGAAGCCGCGCTTCGAGCAGCTTCACATTGGCCGGAATGTCATCGACAACAAGAATGCGCGCGGTCATGGGAAAAGCCTCGGGTGGGACAAAACAGCCATCAGGCGTCGCCCAGATAGGATTTGATGGTTTCGATGAATTTGGCCACCGAAATCGGTTTGGAAATATAGGCTTCACAACCGCCCTGGCGGATGCGGTCCTCGTCGCCCTTCATGGCGAACGCAGTCACCGCAATGACCGGAATGGCATGAAGATCATCGTCTTCCTTCAGCCATTTGGTGACTTCCAGGCCGGAAACCTCGGGCAGCTGGATGTCCATGAGGATAAGGTCGGGCCTGTGAGCGCGGGCGAGATCCAGCGCCTCGAGGCCATTTCGCGTGCGCACGGTTTCGTATCCGCAAGCCTCGATGAGGTCGCGGAAGAGCTTCATGTTCAGCTCATTGTCTTCGACGATCAGCACCGTCTTGGCCATGGATTGCCCGTCTGCGAGACTTGAATCTTGCGCATTTTGACCGCCACCTCGCTCGTGACGGACAAATTCATTGTGATGCTAGCGGTATTTCATTTATGAATCGGAAACTGCGCTGACAAATCGCAGGATGCGCCAACCCTCCCCCGGAGCCCGGAATTGACCGCTGATCCTGCCCGCCAGGCCGCCGAAGCGCTGGCCATCGAAGCTCTCGGCTTCATCGCCGCTGACGAAAAGCTGCTGCCGCGCTTTCTGGCGCTGACCGGCATCGAGGTGCGCCATATCCGCCAGGCAGCAGCCGAACCCGGATTTCTGGCCGGCGTTCTGGCTTTTGTCGCCGCACATGAGCCGACGCTGATGGAGTTTGCCGCCACATCCGGCCGCAATCCGGCTTCGGTCAGAAAGGCCATGCAGGCGCTGCCGGTTGGCGAAGAGAAATGGGATATTTCGTCATGAACGAGGACGTGGAAACAACCCGGCAGATCGCCGAACTGGCCGCCGATCCGCGCCCGCTTCTGGCGTTGGACGTGGACGAGGTCGTGCTCGAATTCGTCACGCCGTTCACCGCTTTCGTGCATTCGCGCGGCTTTGCCTTCAAGGGGGATGCCTTCCGGCTCACCGGCAATGTCGTTCACGCGGATACGGGGCAAGTTGCCGATCCGGCGCAGACCATGGGCCTGCTCGACGGATTTTTCGAAGAACAGGCGGATTGGCAGATCTGTGCGCCCGGTGCGCAAGAGGTGCTGACCAGGATGGCCGCCGACGCCGAAATCGTGCTGTTGACCGCCATGCCGCACCGGTTCCGCGCCCAGCGCCGCGCGCTTCTCGACAGGCTCGGCCTGCCCTATCCATTGTTGACAACCGAAGCGTCCAAGGGCCCTTCGATACGGCGGCTGCGCGGGCAGAGCGGGCGGCGGGCGGCCTTTGTCGATGACCTGCCGCACAATCTGGTGTCGGTGCGCAGCGCCTCGCCCGATGTCAGCCTGTTTCACCTGATGGCGCATCAAGCCATGCGGGCCATGCTGCCGCCGCTGCCGGAAGGCATTCACGAATTGGCCGACTGGGCCGAAGCCGAAACGGCAATCTCCACCGCCTTGCACCTATAGCTCCAACCGCATCAGCGGTCGGCCGGGCTTGCGCAAGGCTATTTCCGTGAAACCGGCCTTGGCAAAAACGCGGGTTGAACCGACAAACAGACCGACCGATTTGGACTGCTTGGCCTTGTCCATTGGGCAGGCTTCGAGGCGAAGCGCACCATTTTGCCGCGCAAACGCAATGCCTTCGGCCAATATGGCGTGCGACAGGCCCTTGCCGCGCACCGAACTTTTGAAAAAGAAGCAGGAAATCGCCCAGTCGCCCGGCCCTGGCGGCTCGACAGGCGTGGTGACGCGGCCCGGATTGTTCCATTCGGGCACGTCAGACCGCGGGCCGATCTGCATCCATCCAACCGGTTTGCCATCGGCATAGGCAAGAAGGCCCGGCGGCGGCCCGCCGGACACGCGCTTGTGCATCAGCACTTTTTTTCCGTCTGCCGGCGTAGCTTGGCGGACCTTTGGCGGAAGCCGGAAATGCTGGCACCAACAGCCGTAACAGGCCCCTGACGGGCCGAAAAGCAGCGCGAAATCATCCCAAAGATCAGCCGTCAAAGGCCTGAAGGAAATTTCCATGTCCACGTCCTTGAAGCAGCGATGCTGACGGCCTTGCGGCGGCAGGAAAGCTGCAATAGCATGCGGTTCGTTCACTTTACGTTCGCATGAGGCCATGGCCGCCGTCAACGCCCTCACCCACGGAATTTGCCGGGATTGCCTGTCTGTGGAACCGGGCAGCGGGCCGCGTTGCCACGCGTGCGGCAGTCCGCGCCTGCTTCGCCACGCCGAGCTTGGCGGACTGGCCATCGCCCATGTCGATTGCGACGCTTTCTATGCCTCGGTCGAGAAGCGCGACCGGCCGGAGCTGGCGGGGCTGCCGGTCATCATCGGCGGGGGCAAGCGCGGCGTTGTCTCCACCGCCTGTTATGTGGCGCGGGTGCATGGCGTGCGGTCGGCCATGCCGATGTTCAAGGCGCTGGAAGCCTGCCCGCAGGCCGTGGTCATCCGCCCGGACATGCAGAAATATGCCCGTGTCGGCCGCGATATCCGCATGCTGATGCTGGAACTGACGCCGCTGGTCGAGCCGGTTTCGATTGACGAGGCGTTTCTCGACCTTTCGGGAACCTCGCAACTGCATCACGCGCTGCCTGCCGAAGTGCTGGCCCGGTTTGCGGCGCGTGTTGAAAACGAGATCGGCGTGTCGGTATCGGTGGGCCTGTCCTACTGCAAGTTCCTGGCCAAGATTGCTTCGGATTTCCGCAAGCCGCGCGGTTTTTCGGTGATCGGCAAAGCCGAAGCAGCAGCATTTCTGGCCGACAAGCCCGTCAGCCTGATTTGGGGCGTCGGCAAGGCCTTTGCCGCAACGCTGGCTTCCGGCGGCATCACGCATATCGGCCAATTGCAGGCCATGGAGAAGAACGACCTGATCCGGCGTTTCGGCGTGATGGGCAGCCGCCTCTACCATTTGTCGCGCGGGCAGGACGAGCGCCGCGTTGATCCCGGCGGTGAAGCGAAGAGCGTGTCGGCGGAAACCACGTTTTTCGATGACATTTCCGGCCGCGACGAACTGGCGTCGATCCTGCGCGGATTGAGCGAAAAGGTTGCGCACCGGTTGAAGAAATCCGGCATTGCCGGGCGCAATGTTGCCTTGAAACTCAAGACACATGATTTTAAAACGCGCACCCGAAACCGCCAGCTCGCTGACCCGACCCAGCTTGCCGACCGGATTTTCTCCACCGGCCTCGATTTGTTGGACAAGGAGACCGACGGTACCCGGTTCCGGCTGATCGGCATCGGGGTCTCGGACCTGTCCGGGACCGAACGCGCCGACCCGCCCGATCTTGTTGACATTGGCGCCCGAAAGCGCGCGCTCGCCGAGGGCGCCATGGACAGCGTGCGCGAAAAATTCGGGCGACGAGCGGTTGAAACCGGCTACACATTCACACGCAAAAGGTCAGAAACACCGGACTCCGGCGCGAATTAGCGAAAATCCTACAAAAATCCGTGATTTTGAGTGAAACCCGTCACCTTGGCGCTGAAAGTCGTCCATACTATCGCTGCGTATGAGACGTGCAGTGCAGGGGCGAATGAGATGATCCGACAGGCAGGCGAAAGCCGGTCCGGAAAACCGCTGCTGGCGGGCTGGCTTTCGTGAGCCCGCCCCCGCCTGTCAACCGCCAGCACAAGGCCGAAATCATCGACCGGCTCTACGACGTGGCCGTCGATCCGATCCGGTTCGAGGATCTCGTCGATGTATGGGAGGGCCGCATCGGCCCGTTGCGCAAAGGCGCCAGCGATGTGCGGCCGGCGCTGGATGACTCCGAAATAGAAGGACATTTTGCGCGCGCCAGCCTGTTTCTGGACCGCTTCGAGGCGACCAGCGGCAGTAACGGCCATATTGAAGCACTGGCGCAAGCCGGGCGAAGTGCAGCATTCGTTTGTCATGCCGACGGCAGGATTGCCGCCGCGAATGCAGCCGCGCGGCTGACTTTTGCAATCGCACCGGAGAATGCGCTCAAGACATTGCCGTTCGAGCCCGATGACCTTGCCGAATTGGGCGAACTCATTCGCCGCGTTTCGACGGGGCGGGAAAGCCTGATTGCGGTGACGCGGCTGAAACCGGCGGCCAGCGATGGCCTCGTGGTTGCCCGCGTCCTGCCGGTCAAATCTTCAAATGATGCAGGACTGGCGCTGGTCATCACGTCGGCATTGGCGTGGACGGGCGGGATCGACGGGCTTTTGCAGGAGGCCTTTGGCCTGACACCGGCCGAGACCGAAATCGTCCGCTCCATCGCCGAAGGCAAGGCCGTGCGCGACATTGCGGCCGAACGCGGCCGTTCGATTGACACGGTCCGCACACAGGTTCGCTCAATCCTCGCCAAAACCGAAACGCATTCGCAGCAGGATCTCGTGCGGCTGGCGCTGGCGCTTCTGGATTCGGCAGGCAGCGAGCCCGAGCAAACATCGGCTCTGCCGGGAAAGCTGGCGCCGCTGCCGTTTCACACTATGGTCATGCCCGGCGCGCGGCGGTACGATTACATTGAGTTCGGAGCGCCAAAAGGCAGGCCGCTGCTTTTTCTGCCGATGGACTACGGCTTTATCCGCTGGCCAGCCGATACGGAGGCCGAGGCAAGCCGGCGCGGCATCCGGGTCATCGTGCCGGTGCGGGCGGGGTTTGGCCATTCCGGCGAACTGCCTGCCAAGGTCAATTATACTGAAGAAACTGCTCGTGATCTGTCACGCCTGCTTGACCATCTCCGAATTGTCCGGGTGCCGGTGCTGAGCCTCGGCGCTGATATCCGTTATGCCATGCAACTCGCCGTTTTGCGGCCGGACATGGTCACCGGCATCCTGGCTTGTGCGGGCACATTGCCGATTTTCACCCCGGCCCAATATGAGCGCATGGACAAGTGGCAGCGGTTCATCCTGGCCAATGCGCGCTATGCGCCGCGGCTTTTGCCCTTTCTGGTCAAGGCGGGCTACGCGCTGGCCCGACGCATCGGCAAGGAGCAGTTCCTGCGCTCGGTCAATGCCGGCTCGTCCGGCGATCTGGCCATTTTTGACGACCCGCTGGTCAAGGAGGCCATACTAGCCGGTTCGGAGGTATCGCTGAGCGACTGGCACTCCGCGCACAATGCGTTTGCCCGCGAATGCATCGACAGCGAGCGTGATTGGGCGGCACTTGTTCAGGCCTGCCCGGCCCCGGTGGCCATGCTGCAGGGCGTTGAAGATCCGCAATCGCCGCGCGTCACCATTGAAGAGCAATTGGCGATTTTCCCGAATATCCAGGCGGAATTCATCGAAGGAATCGGCCAATTGGTGTTCTTCAAGGAGCGGGCCCGGTTGCTGGCGCGGCTGGAGCCCTGGCTGGGCTGAGCGGGATGGCCGAAGAAAATCAGCGCCCTACCCTATTTGGGGTATGCGCGGGAAATTCCCCTGCGGCAATCTGTCATTCAACACGCCGCGCGGAATTTGCGGCCATTGGTAAACCGGTTCGGAAACGCCCCACCCGGGCCGGTCACGAACGGCGGACGCAGCCCCCCAAGGGCCGTGTCCGCCGCTTTCGTTTTCGGCGGCACGCCATCGCCTTTTTCTGCAGGTCAGACCAGCTCGACCTCGACCACGCCGGGAATGGCGCGCAGCGCCGAGGCAGCCTGCGGGGAAACCTGATGGCGGCTTGGCAGCTCGATCTCGATTTCGCCTTCGCCCTTGCCTTTCAGCACCACGAACGACACCTGCTGGTCGCCGCGTTTTGAAAGCTGCGATTGGACCAGCGCCAGCGGCGCGGCATCGCGCACATAAATGCGCAGCGATTTCTGGACGCGGGCGGCCAGTTCCTCGAGCGGCTGCACGGTCTGGAGGCGCAGGCTCATGCCTTCGGGCCGGTCTTCGGCAGCGACAGTGATGACCACCGGGCGGCCCTCGCCGAGCGCATCGCGGTATTGGGCGAGGGTTTCGGAAAACATCACCGCTTCATATTGACCACTTGAGTCGGAAAACACCGCAATGCCCATCTGATTGCCGGTACGGGTGCGGCGCGTCGAGAACGAGGTCACCGAGCCGGCGAGCCGCCCGGCGGTAGCGCCGCGTTTGACGGCGGCGGCAAATTCGGCATGGGTCTGGACACGCAGCTTGGCAAGTTCGGCCTTGTATTCATCGAGCGGATGCGCCGACAGGTAAAAGCCGACCGCCAGAAACTCGCGGTGCAGCTTTTCGGCCGGCAGCCAGGGTTCAGCCGCAGGCAGCCGCAAGGGTTCGGCTTCTGATAAAGCGCCGAAAATGTCTGACTGGCCGCTTGCCGAGTTTTCCGCCGCTTGCGCCGCCATGCCGGTCATGCGCTCCATGCCGGCAAACATCTGCGCACGATCGCGGCCGAAGCAATCAAGCGCGCCGGCCGCCACCAGGCTTTCAAGCACGCGTTTGCCAACAATGCGCGGATCAATGCGGGTCAGAAAATCTTCAAGAGACGCAAAGGGTTTTTCGGCGCGCTTTTCGACGATGTGGTCAACTGCGGCTTCGCCAACACCCTTGATGGCGGCCAGCGAGTGATAGATGCAATTGTCGCCGACCTCAAAAATGCGGTGCGAATGCTTGACCGACGGCGGCAGCACCGTGATGCCGAGACGTTGGGCATCGGCGCGGAAATCGCCGAGCTTGGCGGTATTGGCCATGTCATAGGTCATTGAAGCGGCGAGAAACTCGACCGGGTAATGCGCCTTCATCCATGCCGTCTGATAGGACACAATGGCATAGGCTGCCGCATGGCTCTTGTTGAAGCCGTAGTCAGCGAACTTGGCCAGAAGGTCGAAAATGAAATCGGCCTGCGGCTTGCCAACCCCGCGCTCGACCGCGCCGGTGACAAAGCGCTCGCGCTGCTGGTCCATTTCGGCGCGGATCTTCTTGCCCATGGCGCGGCGCAGGAGGTCGGCTTCGCCGAGCGAATAGCCGGACAATTCCTGGGCGATCTGCATGACCTGTTCCTGATAGACGATGACGCCTTGTGTCTCCTTCACCAGATGGTCGATTTTCGGATGGATGGAGGCAACTTCCTCCTCGCCGTTCTTGCGGGCATTGTAGGTCGGGATGTTTTCCATCGGGCCGGGGCGGTAAAGCGCCACCAGCGCGATGATGTCCTCGATCCGGTCGGGCTTCATGCCGAGCAGCGCCTTGCGCATGCCGGCGCTTTCCACCTGAAACACGCCGACGACTTCGCCGCGCGACAGCATTTCATAGGTCGGTTTGTCATCAAGCGGCAGGGCATTGAGATCAATCTGCACTCCGCGCCGGGCGACCAGCCGCACCGCGGTTTCCAGAACGGTCAGGGTTTTCAGGCCGAGAAAGTCGAATTTGACCAGACCCGCCTGCTCGACCCATTTCATGTTGTACTGGGTGACCGGCATGTCGGAGCGCGGATCGCGGTAGAGCGGCACCAATTGCGCCAGCGGCCTGTCGCCGATCACAATGCCCGCCGCATGGGTGGAGGCATGGCGGTAAAGGCCTTCGAGCTTTTGCGCGATGGCCAGCAGGGTTTTGACAATCGGTTCGCGCTCGGCCTCTTCCGCAAACTTGGTTTCGCCCTCGATGGCCTTGGCAAGGCTGACCGGATTTGCCGGGTTTTGCGGCACCAGTTTGCACAACCGGTCCACCTGGCCATAGGGCATCTGCAGCACGCGGCCGACATCGCGCAGCACCGCGCGGGCCTGAAGCGTACCAAAGGTGATGATCTGCGCCACCTGATCGCGGCCGTAGCGGGCCTGGACATAACGGATGACCTCGTCGCGCCGGTCCTGGCAAAAGTCGATGTCAAAGTCGGGCATCGAGACGCGGTCGGGATTGAGGAAGCGCTCGAACAACAGCGAAAACCGGAGCGGATCGACATCGGTAATGGTCAGGGCATAGGCAACAAGCGAGCCGGCGCCCGAACCGCGGCCCGGACCAACCGGTATGCCTTGCGCCTTGGCCCATTGGATGAAATCGGCCACGATGAGAAAATAGCCGGGGAACTGCATCTTCTCGATGACGCCAAGCTCGAATTCCAGCCGCGCGTCATAGTCCAGTCGGCTGTAGCCTTGGACCATGCCGAAAACGTCAATGCGCTTCTGCAGGCCCTCGCGCGCCGAGCGGCGCAGTTCGGCCGCTTCCGCCTCCAGGCCGCCATCGGCGGTGAAGCGCGGCAGGATCGGCTTGCGGGTTTCGGGGAAAAACGAGCAGCGACGGGCGATTTCAATCGTATTGTCCAGCGCCTGCGGGATATCGGCAAACAGCGCGGCCATCTCGGCCTGGCTTTTCAAGTGATTGTCCGGGCACAGGCGGCGGCGGTCATCCTGGGCGACAACCGCACCTTCGGCGATGGCGATCAGCGCGTCATGCGCCTCAAAATCGTCAGGAGCTGCGAAAAACGCTTCGTTGACCGCCACAAGCGGAATGGAATGACGCGCCGCCAGCGCCAGCGTCTGCCGCTCCAAAGCCCTTGATGAATTGCGCATGCGGCTTACCTCCGCATAGAACCGGTCGCCGAAGGCCGCCACAAGCCGGATGGCGCGCTCATCGGCCAGCCCGTCATGCCCGGACGCCAAGGCCGCGCCCAGCGGGCCGCGCTCGCCGCCGCTCAGGCAGATCAGGCCGTCCGTATCGGCCTCCAGCCAGCCGAAAGGCACATGAACTGCCTCGCCGGAGGGGGTTTCCATATAGGCGCGGCTGACCAGCCCGGTCAGGCGCGAATAGCCGGCGGCAGTGGCCGCAAACAGCACAAGCGGATAAAGCAGCGCGCTCGCGCGCTGGCGGCCTTGCCGCGCCGTTTCGCCCTCGTCGCCGAACGACACATCGATCTGGCAGCCGACCAGCGGCTGCACGCCATCCTTGACCGCCTTCTGGGCAAACTCCAGCGCGCCAAACAGGTTGTTGGTGTCGGTCACCGCAATGGCGGGCGCGCCATCGCGGACCGCATGCTTGACAATGGCCTCAAGCGGCAGCGCCCCTTCGAGCAGCGAATAGGCCGAATGCACCCGCAGGTGCACGAATATCCGGCCATTTCCACTGTCGTTCGCCATGCGCCCTGCCCCTTGGCCGGGCAGACTCATGCGCCCGGGAAAGGCATTTAGGCAAGGCCGGGCGCCAGCGTCCAGCAAATCCGCAATACGGGAAACTCAACCCGCCGCCGGGCCGCAGTCAGACCGGATTGCATGCCAGGTTCAGAGCGCGCCGATCCACATGGCCATGGACACGACAAAGGTCGACACAGAGACCAGCGAAACGACGTCGGTGAGCAAATCGGCCATTTTCATCTCCTGTTTCCGTCTATGTTTTGCTTATGTTCGTTTTTTGTTCTTAAGTCAAGCAGTGCGTTTGATAAATCGGCTGGTGCCGAAAATTCGCCTGCCAATGGCTTTTGCGACTTGGCCGATGCCAGCGGGAATTAACGCTACACGTCAAAGCTGAACCAAGGTAATGTTGGCATTCTGGCAGGCGATTGGCTCTTGATCGGGCAAATGGCGCAATTCATCCCCCGTGCGGGAGATGCGCTGCGCGGCAAAACCGGCGAATGACCAAGCAAACCTGCAAAACAGGAGACTGGCCATGCCCATTGCACCCTATGCCTGGGGCGACCCGCATTCCGTCGCACCCTCGCCCATGCTTTCCCAGCATGCCGAAATTTGCGCCCTGCCCGGCGGCGGTTTCGCGGTCGCCTGGACGTCCAACTACGACTCGGTCCAAGTCATCCGATTTGACGCGTTCGGCAACGCCATCGACCAGACGCCGATTACTGTCGCCAGCGGCGCAGCGATTTACGTCGACATCGCCATTGCCGCGCTGCCCGACGGCTCGATAGGCGTGGTCTGGAGCCAGACGCCAAACGGCAATCCGGACACCTATGACGTCTGGCACGCTGTTATCGGCCCCGATGGCGGCTTTTCAGCTGATCCGGCGCTGCTGGGTTCGCCCAATGCAAATTATCAGGGTGTGCCGGAAGTGGCCGCCTGGGATTGCACGCAATTCATGGCGGTCTGGCAGGACAATATCACTACCGCCTCGGGCGGCTCGGACATCAGAAGCCACCTTTTCCTCGATTATGGCGCGACAGGCGGAAATTCGACGATCAATCCTACACCAGATGCGTCGTACCAAACCAGCCCGCAAATCGCCAGCCTGGCCGGCGATGGCGTGGTTGCAGCGTGGAAAACCGGCAGCACCATCCTGTTCCGTTTCGATACCGGCAGCGGCCTCTCCCCGCTTTATTCCGGCCCGGTCACCAGCGGTGATTTTGACGTTGCCGGACTGAGCGACGGGCGCGTGGTCATCGCCTACACGGTTTATGACCCGGCGACGCTCACTTATTCGGTCATGGCGCGCATCTACAATGCCGACGGCACGGCGGCCAGCCCGTTCGCAGCGCCGATCATGGTCGGGACCGGGATCGATGCGCAGCTCGATCTGGATGTGACCGAAACGCTGGATGGCGGCTTCATGGTGATTTGGACAACCTCCGGCATCGGACCTGCGCCGGATGGCGAAATACTCGGCCGCGCCTTCAATGCAGCCGGCGTCTCGGTCAATTCCGTGCCGTTCGAGATCGCTCCGCCCGATACCGGCAACGAGACCCTGCCCCGCCTTGTTACCCTGTCCGACGGGCGGATTGTTGTCCTGTGGGGGCAGGAAAGCAATTATGTCTCGGATCTCAACTTCCAGATTTTCAATCCCAACATCGCAGCTGCTGCCGGAACGGCCGGCAATGACGGCATTGGCGGCACCGATCTCACCGATGTGGTCGAAGGCTTGGGCGGCAACGACCAGATCGGCGGCTTCTATGGCGATGACACGCTGCGCGGCGGCGCAGGCCTCGACTACCTCGATGGCGGCTGGGGCGTGGATACGCTTGAAGGCGGCAATGATGCCGATTTCCTGTTCGGCAGCTTTGGCGCCGACAGCCATGCAGGCGGCGCGGGCGCGGACTGGTTTGGGTTCGATGCGGGGGCCAATGCGGGTGACGTGATTTCGGATTATACCGCTGCGGACCGGCTGCTTTTTGTCGGCTCAAATGCCGCGCCGTCATTTTCTGTTTCGGGGGCAAATGTCACGGTCAGCGGCATATTGCTCACCGGCGCGGCTTCCGGCGATGTCACCGCTTACGTTCAGGAAAATTCCGCATTCGGGCATTCCGCAAGCATGGCGGCTGTCCTTGATCTGCTGGCAAATAGCGCCAACGCGCTCGGCGCATTCGGGGCCTATACCCGCTTCGTGTTTGACGCCGACAACAATGCCGTCTGGCGGGTCATCCAGGACGGCATGACGGGCTCCAATCTTTTGGACTACCGCTGGACCTACAATGATGCCGGCAATGCCGTGCATTCAACCTTCGCCGATCTCGATCAGGCAAACGCCAATCCGTGGGCCAGCGTTGTCACAAACTATGCCGCACCCGGCATTGCCGACAACCAATGGACCTATTACGACGCCGGCCAGCCTGTGCATTCCCGCTATATCGACTATGACCAGGCCAATGTCGGCACATGGGCCAGCGTTGTCACAAACTATGCCGCACCCGGCATTGCCGACAACCAGTGGACCTATTACGACGCAGGCCAGCCTTATCATTCCCGCTATATCGACTATGACCAGGCCAATGTTGAAACCTGGGCCTATCACGTCATCAACTTCTCGGCCCCCGGCGTGGTGGCCAATGATTATTACGTGTGAGGCGACGCCGGTGAGCCGTCGGCGCCGCAACCGGTGGCGCTTCAGGCCTTCTCGGTCAGCGGCACTATGCGGCCGTTCTCCAGCGTGACACGGCGGTCCATGCGGGCGGCCAAGGCATGGTTGTGGGTGGCGATCAAGGCTGACAAGCCGGACTGGCGGACTAGCGCCTCCAGCGCCTCAAACACATAGGATGAGGTGGCGGGATCGAGATTGCCGGTCGGCTCGTCGGCCAACAGGATGAGCGGCGCATTGGCGACAGCGCGGGCAATGGCCACACGCTGCTGCTCACCGCCCGACAATTCGCCCGGGCGGTGGCTGCCGCGCGCGCCGATCTTCATGTAGTCCAAAAGCTCCCCTGCCCGTTTCGCCGCTTCTGTGCGCGGCAGGCCGGAAATGAGCTGCGGCATCATGACGTTTTCGAGCGCCGTAAACTCGGGCAGCAAGTGGTGGAATTGGTAGACAAAGCCGATGTCGTTGCGGCGGATGGCGGTGCGCTCGTCATCGCCAAGCTTGCCGCAAGGACGGCCGCTGACAAAAACCTCACCGCCATCGGGCCGTTCAAGTAGGCCCGCCGTATGCAGAAGTGTCGACTTGCCGGTGCCGGAGGGGGCGACAAGCGCCACCATTTCGCCGCGCGCCAGCACAAAATCCGCCCCTGTCAGAATGGACAGCTTTTTCTCGCCCTGCTGATAGGCGCGGTCAACCTGGCGCAATTCGAGTACGGCTGGCTGCGTCATGCTTCGGACCTCAGGATTTCGACCGGATCAAGCCGGGCAGCGCGCCATGCCGGGATGAGCGTGGCGAGAAAGGACAGGCCGAGCGCCATGCCGGCAATGGCGAGGATTTCGCCTGCCTCCATGCGCGACGGCAGGCTGCTCAGGTAGTAAAGCTCAGGATCGAACACCGTCTTGCCGGCCAGCCAGGAAGCAAAGGCGCGGACGCTTTCGACATTGAGCGCAATCAGTGCGCCAAGCGCCACGCCGGCCAGCGTGCCTGC
>JBATMU010000089.1:0-9095 GCA_049289995.1 Rhizobiaceae bacterium
ATGGCGCCAAGCACGATCTTCTCGCTCCACACATAGCGGAAGCCGGCAAAGACGGTGGACAGCGACGGGCGTTCGGTTTCGGTGTGCTGGGCCGGATCGGGAATGGCCAGGAACAGCAGCGCGGCGGATGCGAAAAACACGATGGCCGTTGCATAGGCTGTTGACGCCGACAGGCCGTAAAGCAAGCCGCCCGCCACCGGGCCGACAATGGTCGCAGTCTGCCAGGCGGAGGTGTTCCATGCGACGGCATTGGCGAAATCCTCTTCGGGCACAAGATTGGCGACCAGCGCGCCGGCGGCCGGACCATAGAAGGCGCGGGCGATGCCGAACACGAACAGGATGGCAAAAACCGGCAGCGGCGAGGACATGCCGTACAGGGTGAGGCCGAGAATGGCCGCCGCGCACAGCGCTTCAAGACCGGTCGCGAGCGAAGCAATGCGCCGGCGGCCGAAGCGGTCGGCCACCGAGCCGGTGACCAGAACCAGCAGAAGCGCGGGCGCGAACTGGACCAGGCCGACCATGCCGAGGTCGAACGGATCGCGTGTCAGGTCATAGATATGCCAGCCGACCGCGACGGAGACAATTTGCGAGGCGAAAGTGGTGAGAAAGCGTGACGCGAAGTAGCGCGCATAGGCGGCATGGCGAAATGCGGCAAACCGCTGCTGAGAAGAACCGGAAACGTCCATTTTTCACCCCGTCCGCGCCGGACGCGGGAAATTTGCCGATTGGAGCACCGTTCCACCGGCCCTGCCCACCCCGTCTCAATAAATCGCCCGGCAGGCGTTGGGAAGGGCAGTGCATGGTTTTGTGCGCCCGGCGCTTGCCGGACGCATTTCCGTTTTGTCCATCCGCCGGAATTCGAACGCCTATCCCAGAATTGCCGGCAGCCTCAGCCCGTGTTGGCGCGCGCAATCAAGGGCGGTCTCATAGCCGGCATCGGCATGCCGCCAGACGCCTGAGGCAGGATCGTTCCACAGAACCCGCTCGAGGCGCTTTGCGGCCTCGGGCGTGCCATCGGCGACGATGACGACTCCGGCATGCTGGGAGAATCCCATGCCGACGCCGCCGCCATGGTGGATGGATACCCATGTCGCGCCCGACGCGGTGTTGACGAGCGCATTGAGCAGCGGCCAGTCGCTGACCGCATCCGAGCCGTCTTTCATCGCCTCGGTCTCCCGGTTGGGGGAGGCGACCGAACCGCTGTCCAGATGGTCGCGGCCGATGACGATCGGGGCTTTCAATTCGCCGCTGGCAACCATGTCGTTGAAGGCAAGACCGGCGCGATGGCGGTCGCCAAGCCCGATCCAGCAGATGCGGGCCGGCAGTCCCTGAAAGGCGATGCGCTCGCGCGCCATGTCCAGCCAATTGTGCAGATGGGCATTGTCGGGGAACAGTTCCTTCATCTTGCGGTCGGTCTTGTAGATGTCCTCGGGATCACCCGACAGCGCCACCCATCTGAAAGGGCCGATGCCGCGGCAAAACAGCGGACGGATATAGGCGGGCACGAAACCGGGGAAGGCGAAGGCGTTTTCCAGACCTTCGTCCAACGCGACCTGACGGATGTTGTTGCCGTAATCCAGCGTCGGCACGCCGGCATTCCAGAAATCCACCATGGCCGCCACATGGATCTTCATGCTGGCGCGGGCGGCTTTTTCCACGGCCTTCGGGTCGCTTTCGCGCCTGGCCTTCCATTCGGCCATGGTCCAGCCCTGCGGCAGATAGCCGTTGATGGGGTCATGGGCGCTGGTCTGGTCGGTGACGATATCCGGACGGACGCCGCGCCTATAAAGCTCGGGGAAGACATCGGCGGCATTGCCGAGCAGCCCCACCGACTTCGCCTCGCCTGCCTTGGTCCAGCGGCCGATCATCGCCAGCGCCTCATCAAGGCTGTCGGTCTTTTCATCGACATAACGGGTGCGCAGGCGGAAATCGATGCTGTCGGGATTGCATTCCACGGCCAGGCAGCAGGCGCCGGCCATGACAGCCGCCAAGGGCTGGGCGCCGCCCATGCCGCCAAGGCCGCCGGTCAGGATCCATTTGCCCTTCAGGTTGCCGCCATAGTGCTTGCGCCCTGCTTCGGCAAAGGTCTCGAACGTGCCCTGCACGATGCCCTGGGTGCCGATGTAAATCCACGATCCGGCGGTCATCTGGCCGTACATGGCCAGGCCCTTCTTATCCAATTCGTTGAAATGGTCCCAATTTGCCCAGTGAGGCACAAGGTTGGAATTGGCTATCAGGACGCGGGGGGCGTCGGCATGGGTCTTGACGATGGCAACGGGCTTGCCCGACTGCACGACCAGGGTCTCATCAGCCTCGAGAGTCTTGAGGCTGTCGATGATGGTGTCGAAATCCTTCCAGGTCCGCGCGGCGCGGCCGATGCCGCCATAGACGACCAGTTCCTGCGGATTTTCGGCGACGTCCGGATGCAGATTGTTCATCAGCATGCGCAGCGGGGCTTCCGTCAGCCAACTCTTGGCGTTCAGGGTTGTTCCGGTCGGCGGATAGACGCTGCGGGAATTCTTGCGCGGGTCGTTCATTGCGGCCTCCAGGATGTGAGGAATTCAAGAATGGATTTGAGGGGAGCGCGCAGGGTTTCGGCGCGGTCTTGGGCATAGCTCCATGGCGGTTGCTCCAGCATATAGGCCGCCTGGGCAAGCTCCATCTGGACAGCGTGAACGCCATGCGCCGGCTGGCCATAATGGCGTGTTGTCCAGCCGCCCTTGAAGCGCCCGTTGAGCACGGATGTGAAGCCGCCGGCATTCCTGCAGATGTGCAGCATTTCCGCTGCGATGCTTGCGGCGCAGGATGCGCCGGAATTTGTGCCGATGTTGAAATCGGGCAATGTTCCGTCGAACAAGAACGGAATCCGGGCGCGGATCGAGTGGCAGTCATAAAGGATGGCGAAGCCGTGACGGGCGCGGACCCGGTCCAATTCGGCCTGAAGCGCCAAGTGATAGGGCGCGTGATACAGCACGCGGCGGCGCTCCACTTCCGCCGCATCCGGCGCCTGGCCGTCGCGGTAGATCGGCAGGCCGTCAAAATCGGTCAGCGGGCACAGGCCGGTGGTGTTCTGCCCCGGATAAAGGCTTGCTCCGGACGGATCGCGGTTGGCGTCGATCACGTAGCGATGCGTCAGCGTGCGGACCGTTGTGGCTTGCGGCGCGAGCCCGGCATAAAGGCGGTCAATGTGCCAATCGGTATCGGCCATGGCGCGGCCGTTTTCATTCAGGCGGGCAAGGCAGTCGTCCGGAATCAGCGTGCCGGTATGCGGCAGGCCCAGCACAAGCGGACTGTCGCCCCTTGTGATCTCGATCAGGGTCACAGGCTGATCTCCAGACCGGCGGCGCTGGCAAGGACGTCATCGCGCACGCATTGCGCCGCCGCCTGCAGATCGGGCGCCAGATAACGGTCCTGCCGGAGCGACGGCACATGGGCGCGCAAGGCTTCCAGCGCGGCGCGCAAGGGGGCGGCAGTGGTCAGCGGTGCCCGCTGCTCGATGCCCTGCGCCGCACAGATCGCCTCGATGCCGAGAATGACCGACAGATTGGCATTCATCCGCAACAGGCGGCGCGCGCCGTGGGCGGCCATGGAGACATGATCCTCCTGATTGGCCGAGGTTGGCGTGCTGTCGGTCGAGCAGGGATTGGCAAGGTGCTTGTTTTCGCTCATCAGCGCCGCCGAAGTGACCTCGGCAATCATCAAGCCGGAATTGAGGCCGGGCTCGGGCGTCAGGAAGGGCGGCAGATCGAAGGACAGGGCAGGATCGACCATCAGCGCCACCCGGCGTTGCGCAATGGCGCCGATCTCTGCCAATGCCAGCGCAATCTGGTCGGCGGCAAAGGCGACGGGTTCGGCGTGGAAATTGCCGCCCGACAGGATGTCGCCGGTTTCGGCAATCACCAGCGGATTGTCGGTGACGGCATTGGCCTCAATCTCGAGGGTGCGGCCGGCCTGGCGCAGGAGATCAATGGCCGCGCCGGTGACCTGCGGCTGGCAACGGATGCAATAGGGGTCCTGGACGCGTTTGTCGCCTTCGCGGTGGCTGTCGCGGATCTGGCTGCCATCCAACAGGCGGCTCATGGCGGCGGCTACGTCGATCTGGCCGCGATGGCCGCGCAAGGCATGGATGGCCGGATTGAGCGGGGCCGTTGATCCCATGATCGCATCGGTGGACATGGCCGAGGTGACAATGGCGGCGCGGGCGGCGCGCTGCGCTTCAAACAGGCCGACGAGTGCGCAGGCGGTAGAGAATTGCGTGCCGTTGATGAGCGCAAGACCCTCCTTGGGTCCGAGCACGACAGGCTCAAGCCCGGCGCGCCGCAAAGCATCACCGCCGGAGAGGCGTTCGCCTGCAAAGAAAGCCTCGCCCTCGCCGATCATCGCGGCGGCCATATGCGCCAGCGGCGCCAGGTCGCCCGAGGCGCCAACCGAGCCCTGCACCGGAATGACCGGCAGGACGGCGCGGGTCAGCATGGCTTCGATCTGGGAGCAAATCTCCCAGCGGACGCCCGATGCGCCGCGTCCGAGTGACAAGAGCTTCAAAGCCATCATCAGGCGGACATTTGCGGGTTCGAGCGGCTCGCCGACGCCGCAGCAATGCGACAGGATCAGGTTGCGCTGCAGGGTCTCGGTGTCGTCGGGCGCAATGCGGACCGAGGCAAGTTTTCCGAATCCGGTATTGACGCCATAAACGGGGACTTGCCCTTGCGCCGCGCGCAGGACGATTGCCGAGGATGCCGCAACGGCCGGCTTTGCCGAAGGATCAAGGCTGACCGCTTCCTCGCTGCGCCAGATTGCTTCCAGATCACTCAAAGAGGC
This sequence comes from Rhizobiaceae bacterium, assembly GCA_049289995.1. Lineage (GTDB taxonomy): Bacteria > Pseudomonadota > Alphaproteobacteria > Rhizobiales > Rhizobiaceae > JBATMU01. The sequence goes on from JBATMU010000089.1 coordinate 4,819, forward strand.
GGCTGCGGGATGCAAAACATGGGTCATGCGACACCTCCGAACAAACGTTCATGCAAGGGATTGACGCCAATGCCACAGGACAATTCCGCCGGGTCGCGGACATTCCAGATGGCGAGGTCGGCGCGCATGCCAGGGGCGATGATTCCGCAATCGTCAAGGCCAAGCGCGGCGGCGGCATTGCGTGTCGTGCCGGCGAGCGCCTCGGCCGGGGTCAGGTGGAAAAGCGTGCAGGCCATGTTCATCGCCAAAAGGAGCGAGCCCAGCGGCGAGGAGCCCGGATTCCAATCGGTGGCGACAGCCATCGGCACGCCATGCTGGCGGAAGGCCTGCACCGGCGGCGCTTGGGTTTCGCGAATGGCATAGAAGGCGCCGGGCAAGAGCACCGCAACTGTGCCCGATGCAGCCAAGGCTGCGGCATCGGCCTCGTTGGCATATTCAACATGGTCGGCTGACAAGGCAGTGTATCTGGCGGCAAGAGCCGTGCCGCCGCAATGGCTGAGCTGTTCGGCGTGCAGCTTGACGGGCAGGCCCAATTCCTGCGCCGCATCGAAGACGCGGGCGATCTGGGCGGCATCAAAGGCGATGCCCTCGCAAAACCCGTCCACCGCATCAACCAGGCCTTCGGCATGGGCGGCGCGCAGGGCAGGCAGGCACACCTCATCCATGTAGCGGTCGGCATCGTCACCGCGCGGCACGGCATGTGCGCCAAGAAAGGTGGTGACCACGCGGACCGGGCGCTGCCGGGCAAGGGTGCGGGCTGTCCGCAGCATTTTCAACTCGGTTTCGACATCAAGACCGTAGCCGGATTTGATTTCGACCGTTGCCACCCCTTGGGCGATCAGGGCATCGAGGCGCGGCAGGGCTGAGGCGAGCAATTCGGCTTCGCTGGCCTGGCGGGTTGCCGCAACAGTGGAGACAATGCCGCCGCCGGCGCGCGCGATCTCTTCATAGCTGGCGCCTTGCAGCCGCATTTCAAATTCGCGGGCCCGGTTGCCGCCATGCACGATATGGGTATGGCAATCGATGAGAGCCGGCGTGACCAGACGGCGGCCAAGGTCTCGGCGGTCATGGCTTGAATAGACGGAGGGAAGCCCGGCTTTCGGTCCGGCCCAGGCAATGCGGTCATTTTCAACAACGATGGCGGCGTCTTCCACCAGCCCGCAACCCTCTGTGCCGCGAACCATTGTCGCGGCATTCATGCCGGTCAGGACACAGGCTGAGGCCATTTTCCGCCCTTGTATTAAATCGCACTTATTATTATTATGTAGCGATATAAAAAGTCAATGGAGTTTTGCCATGCCGGTCATCCATGCGAAACAGGCGCTTGCGCCGGATGGCTGGCAGACCGACATTGAAGTGGTCATCGCGCCGGGCGGACACATTGAAACCGTCGGCCGGCAGACCCGGACGCCCGACCATCGCGTGGCGCTGCTGCTGCCGGCGCCGCTGAACCTGCACAGCCACGCTTTCCAGCGCGCCATGGCCGGATTGACTGAGGCGCGCGGCCCCGATCCGCGCGACAGTTTCTGGACCTGGCGGCAGCTGATGTACCGGTTCCTTGACCAGTTGACGCCTGACCATGCCGAGGCGATTGCCGCCCAGGTGTTCATGGAGATGCTGGAAGCCGGCTATGGCGCGGTGGCCGAGTTTCACTATCTGCATCACGATGTGGGCGGCGCGCCTTACGGCAATCTGGCGGAAATGTCGGAGCGGATTGTTTCGGCAGCGATCCAAAGCGGCATCGGCCTGACACTTCTGCCGGTGCATTACCAGTTTGGCGGTTGCGATCAACGACCCCTGCAAGGCGGGCAGCGGCGCTTCGGCAATGATCCTGAACGCTTCTTGCGCTTGCATGCCGACGCAGCTTCGGCTGCCGCAAAAGGTCCGGCCGATTTTGTTTCTGGCCTTGCACCGCATTCGCTGCGCGCCGTTGACCCGGCGGGCCTGCGCGAAGTTCTCGTACAAGCCAATACCGGCCCGATCCACATGCATCTGGCCGAGCAGGTGGCGGAGGTGGACGAGATGCTGGCCCGTCATGGGGCACGGCCAGCCGATTGGCTTCTGGCCAATCACGCGGTGGACGGCCGGTGGTGCCTGATCCATTGCACGCAGATGCTGGACGCCGAAACAAAAGCGTTGGCGGCAAGTGGCGCTGTTGCGGGCCTGTGCCCAATCACCGAGGCCAGTCTTGGTGACGGGATTTTCAACGGCACCGGCTTTCTGGGCGCTGGCGGCACAATCGGCTTCGGCTCGGATTCCAATATCCAGATCTCGTTGTTTGAGGAACTGAAGGCGCTCGAATACTCGCAACGCCTGCGCGACCGGTCACGCGCTGCGCTGGCGACGGCAGAGCGCTCGACCGGACGGGTGCTGTTTGAGGCGGCAGCCAGTGGCGGCGCGCAGGCAGGCGGACGCAAAAGCGGACGGATTGAAGCCGGGATGCTGGCCGACCTTGTCGGGCTGGATGACGACAATGCATGGCTTTGCAACCGCCGGGGCGACGCCGCGCTCGACAGCCTGATCTTCGGCGGCGGCGGCCAGGCCTGCATCAGCGACGTCTGGAGCGCCGGCCGCCACATGGTCAAACAGGGCCGCCATGTCAGGCGCGAAGCGATCGCAACAGCCTATATCCGCACGATGCAGCAATTGGAGACCTGCCTTTGAACGTGGAGGCGCGCAATTCCTGGGCCGACATCCGCGACGTGATCCGGGCCCGCATCCTCGACCGGACCTATTCGCCCGGCGACAAGCTGCCGCGGGACGAGGACATCGCCGCCGAGATGGGCTGTGCGCGCACGACGGTGCACCGCGCCATGCAGGCTTTGTCGGCGGCCGGATTGGTGGAGCGCAAGCGCAAGGGCGGCACCCATGTAAAGGCCGATCCGGTCACCCGGGCGATATTTGACATCCCCATCACGCGGCGTGAAATCGAGCAGCGCGGCAGCACGTACGGCTACCAGCTGATCAGCCGCCATATGGAGGAAAGCCCCTTGCCGGTCATGGCGCGGTTCGGCATTCCTGGGCCGGTCAAGCTGTTGCATGTCAAGGCGCTGCATCTGGCCGACAACCGCCCCTACATGCTGGAAGACCGCTGGATTGATATCCGCTCGACGCCGGAAATCCTGGATGTGGATCTGAGCCGGACAAGCGCCAACGAATGGCTGGTGCGCAACAAGCCATGCAGCCGCATCGACTTGCGTTTCTACGCTTTGAATGCGGACGGCGACATTGCACGGCACCTGGCCACGGCCCCGGGCAGCGCCCTTCTGGTCATCGAACGCACGACCTGGATCGGCCATGAGCCGATCACCAGCGTCCAGGCGGCGGCGGCCCCCGGCTATCAGGTTTCAGCCCGAAACTGACATGTTGTGGGGCAGCCTTGGCCGCCTCGCACGGATGGCTGGAATTTATCCGCTGGTGGAGCTGAGGAGGATCGAACTCCTGACCTCGTCATTGCGAACGACGCGCTCTCCCAGCTGAGCTACAGCCCCGACCGGCGGATGGCGCGCATTTAGGTTGGCGGGCCGGTTGCTGTCAAGCAATCGTTGCGGATTGCCGCCGCCCCTTGCCGCAAGCGAGGGCAATGGCTACATCTGCGGCCAACACAGGAGCTTGCATGCTTGCCGTTCTCAATGTCGCGCTGATCGCGCTGGATTTCTATTGGTGGATCATCATCGGTTCGGTGGTGTTTTCCTGGCTGCACGCGTTCAATGTGGTCAATGCCCGCAACCCGTTCGTGGCTTCGGTCGGAAATTTCCTGTTTCAGGCGACCGAACCGCTGCTCAAGCGCATCAGGCGCTTCATGCCCGATCTCGGCACGATCGACATTTCGCCGATCGTGCTCCTGCTCGGGCTGACGCTGGTGCAGCAGTTCCTGGTGATTTACGTGGCCCCGGCGATCCTGCGCGCCGGGATCTGATGGCCGGTCTTTCTGCTGCCACCAAAACCGGGATAAGCCTGCGGGTCAGGCTGACGCCGAAATCCTCGCGCGATGCGGTGGACGGGATTGCCGCCCAAACCGATGGCACGGAACATCTGGCGGCGCGGGTGCGCGCCGTACCCGACAAGGGCCAGGCCAATGCGGCGCTTGAAAAGCTGTTGGCCGACTGGCTTGGCGTGCCGCGCGCTTCGGTAGCGGTGACCTGCGGGTCAACGTCGCGGCTGAAAACAGTCAGCATAGCGGGCGACGGCGCGGCGCTGGCAGAGCGGCTGGCCGCCGCTCTGGCCGCTGTTTGATCCGGGCTTCAATTCGCCAAAATACGGTCTAGAGTGCGGCT
>JBATMU010000090.1:0-11180 GCA_049289995.1 Rhizobiaceae bacterium
ATGCCGCCCGCCTCATATTTCCGCCCCACCATGAAACCGGTGATGTTCTGCAAAAACAGCAGCGGAATTTTGCGCTGGCAGCACAGTTCGATGAAATGCGCCCCCTTCAGCGCGCTCTCTGAAAACAGCACGCCATTGTTGGCGATCACCCCAACTGGCATGCCATGGACATGCGCAAAGCCGGTCACCAAAGTGGTGCCATAATTGGCCTTGAACTCATCCAGCTCCGAGCCGTCAACGACGCGGGCGATCACTTCGCGCACGTCATAGGGCGTGCGTGTATCGGCCGGCACCACGCCATAAAGCTCGCCTTCAGCATGAACCGGCGGAATCACCTTGCGCAGCGGCACGCCTAGCGGCTTGGTTTGATTGAGATTTCTGACAATGCGCCGCACGATGGCCAAGGCATGTGCATCGTCCTGCGCATAGTGGTCGGCCACGCCTGAATGCCGCGTATGCACCTCCGCGCCGCCCAGATCCTCCGCGCTGACTTCCTCGCCGGTGGCAGCTTTCACCAAAGGCGGCCCGCCCAGAAAGATCGTGCCCTGGCCTTTGACGATCACGCTTTCATCGCTCATGGCCGGCACATAGGCGCCGCCTGCCGTGCATGAGCCCATCACGCAGGCGATCTGCGCAATGCCCGCGGCGCTCATCTGCGCCTGGTTGAAAAAGATGCGGCCGAAATGCTCGCGGTCGGGAAACACCTCGTCCTGATTGGGCAGGTTGGCCCCGCCGGAATCGACCAGGTAGATGCAGGGAAGGCAGTTCTCGAGCGCAATCTCCTGCGCCCGCAAATGCTTCTTCACGGTCAGCGGATAATAGGTGCCGCCCTTCACCGTGGCGTCATTGATGACCAGCATGCATTCGCGGCCCTCGACCCGGCCGATGCCGCAGACCAGTCCCGCCGAGGCGATGTCGCCGGAATAAAGCCCATGCGCGGCAAACTGGCCGATCTCCAGAAACGGCGAGCCGGGGTCGAGCAACTGCGCCAGCCGCTCGCGGGCCAGCATTTTGCCGCGTTCCTTGTGCCGGGCGCGCGCCTCTTCCGGCCCGCCAAGCGCGATTTGCGCCGCCATTTCGCTGATATCGGCAACCAGCGCCGCCATCCGCGCGGCATTGGCCCTGAAGGTCTCGGAGGCAGGGGTGATGGAGGAGGGGAGCGGGGGCATGAAAAATCCTAACGGATAAGTTGGATCGGGCAACCGACATCAAGTCCGGCCCAGGCGCGGTCGGCTGTCAAGACGGTCGCACCGCGTTCAATGGCAGTTGCAAGGCAGGCGCGGTCCCCTAAAGAAAGTCCCAGGTGCCGTGTATCTTCGCGCAAGCGTCCGGCAAGCGTGGCTTGATCAGCTTCAAACGGCACGACATCCAAAGGCAGTGCTTCAAAAATGGCCTGAGCTTTCGCCGGGCTGTGGCGAAGGTCTATCAATCTCGCAATGACTTCAACCATGTTCACCGCACTGACCATTGCATTGGGCAGCGTGGCAGCCACGTTTTCCGCGCCCGCCTCGTCGCAAATGACGGCCAGAAGCGCGGTACTGTCGAGGACGAAATTCACCCCTTGTCATCCTTCATCGCCATGCCTTCGGCATGCAGCCGGTCGAATCGCTCATCACTGAGGCGCTGATCTTCACGGCGGTCTGCCAAAAACTCGTCAACAATGCTGATACCCGGCGGTACAACGGACCGGAACATGGCTTGTACATGCCGGATGGCGGCATCGCGGCCAATGACGCGCAATTCGCCGTCCTCGACATGCATGACCAGCGTGTCGCCCGGTTTGACCCCCATGGCTTCGCGCATCGCCGCCGGGATGACAAAGCGGCCAGCCTGGCCAAGCTTCACCTTTTCGCGTTTGGCCATGGGCCGCAGCGCCAAATCGCCCTGCGTTTGGTAGTCTGTTTGCGGCGTTTCGCCGAACATTGATGTCTTGGCGGCCATTCTGGCAGTCCTTGCAATAAATGCCATACCCTGGAAAAATGCCATAAATATTGGTTCATGGCAAAAATCTTTTACCCCTCCACCAATTCCCGCCCGATCAGCCAGCGGCGGATTTCGCTGGTTCCCGCGCCGATCTCGTAGAGTTTTGCGTCGCGCAAAAGCCGCCCGGCCGGGTAATCATTGGTATAGCCATTGCCGCCCAAAAGCTGGATGGCGTCGAGCGCGGCCTGTGTGGCCTTTTCGGCGGCAAACAGGATGCAGCCTGCCGCATCCTTGCGCGCGCTTTCGCCCCGGTCGCAGGCCCGCGCCACCGCATGCACATAGGCCCGCGCCGCCGCAAGGTTGACATGCATGTCGGCCAGCTTGGCCTGCACCAGCTGGAAGGCGCCAATTGGCTTTCCGAATTGCTTGCGCTCGCGCACGTAGGAAAGCGAAAGGTCAAGGCAGGCCTGCATGATGCCGAGCGGCCCGCCGGCCAGCACCGTGCGCTCATAGTCAAGCCCGCTCATCAGCACCGCCACCCCGCGCCCTTCCTCGTGCAGCACGTTTTCGAACGGCACTTCAACGTTTTCGAACACCAGCTCGCCGGTATTGGAGCCGCGCATCCCCAGCTTGTCGAGCTTCTGCGCCACCGAAAATCCCGGTGTTTTCGCGTCAATCACAAAGGCGGTGATGCCGCGCGAACCGGCTTGCAGATCGGTCTTGGCGTAAACCACCAGCACATCGGCGTCCGGACCGTTGGTGATCCACATCTTGGCGCCGTTGAGGATATAGCGGTCATTGCGCTTGTCGGCGCGCAATTGCATCGACACCACGTCCGAGCCCGCGCCGCTTTCGCTCATGGCAAGCGCGCCGATCCGGCTGCCGTCGCAAAGCCCGGGCAAAAAGCGCGCTTTCTGCTCTGCCGTGCCCCAGCGGCTGATCTGGTTGACACACAGATTGGAATGCGCGCCATAGGACAGCCCGACCGAGGCCGACGCCCGGCTGATCGCCTCCATGGCGGTCACATGCGCGAGATACCCCATGCCCGAGCCGCCATGTTCGGGGTCGGCGGTAATGCCCAAAAGCCCGAGCGCCCCCATTTCGGCCCACAAATGGGCGGGAAAATCATTGTCGCGGTCGATCTGCGCGGCAAGCGGCGCGATCTTCTCCTGCGCGAAACGCTCAACCATATCGGCGAGCGCCGCAATGTCTTCTTCAGACCCGGTATTCGGCGTGCTGCCCATGGCCCTGCCTTTCCAAGTTGGTGTTTGCGCCCGCCAACCTCAGCGCCATGGCCAAATAACTGGCGGTGACTTCTTCGGCACTGAGCCGCGCCCCAGGCCGAAACCAGACAATCACCCCGGTCATCATCTGGATCAGCGCCATGGCCGTCAGCCCGGGATCGTCGAGCGTAAACTGCCCGCTTTCCGCGCCCTCGCGCAGGATATGGCGCAGGTTTTTCTCGTAAGCATTCCTGAGCTTGAGGATCGCCGTAAGATGATCCGGCGACAGGCTGCGAAGCTCCATGTTCGACACATGCGTCTCAAAGCGGCGTTCGACATGAAAGCGGATGTGATTGGCGACAAACGCCGTCAATTCCCTTGCCGGATCGGCGTTGTCCGGCCGCGCCGCCTCCCAGGACGCGGCCAGCGCCTCCATATGCGTTGCCATCAGTGCATGCAGCAGATCCTGCTTGGACGGGAAATATCGGTATAGCGCCGCCGCCTGCACGCCGACGTCCGCCGCCAGGTGCCGCATGGTCACAGCCTCAAAGCCGTGCCGGGCAATCAGCCGCGCCGCCGCCTCGCAGATCGCGGCCCGCGTCTTTTCGCCATCAGAACCTGCCGTTCGCGCCATGAATCAACTCCCGAGCCAAGAATAAAACAAACGTTCAATTCTTTCAAGTGACATCTGCCGCGCGTGTCTGTCATGGCCGGTCCCTCAGCCATCGTTAAATTTTGAAGGAATTGATTACACTGGTTGCAACCTGTTCATGCCAAGGTTGCCGAATGAGCAAGGGTGCCATCATGTCTGTTTTGCGCAAATTCGGCCGGAACACGTCCGGCAACATGGGCGTGACATTCATCATCATGACCACGGCGCTGACCGGGGCGGTGGCGCTTGGCGTGGAGACCTCGCGCGTTGTGTCCAATCAGGCCGTCATGCAGGATGTCACCGATTCCGCCGCCCTTTATGGCGCAAGCATGCTGGCTGATGCCGCCTTGTCGGATGCCGATCTCACCACCCGTGTCAAAGGCTGGGTCGTCGCCCAGGTCATCGGCAAGGGTGATCTGGCGCTCGACGGCAATGCGGTCGGGGTTGTCATTGACCGCGATGCCGCCACCATCCGCGTCACCGCCAGTGCGGGTTTCGACGCAATCATACCAATTCTGACGGTCGATGGAACGCAATCCGCCTCGGCTAGCTCCACTGCGGGCGCGGCCACCACGGCGGCCGGCGGCGGCCCGGGCATTTGCGGCCTGGCGCTGAGTTCCGATGCCGGCAAGGCCATGAGCTTCAAGGGCGACGGCGCCATGCAGTCCGGCTCTTGCGTGTTCTGGTCAAATTCCCGCGCCAAGAACGCCACCGAGGGCCTCGGCGAGGGCGTGGCCGAAGTCACCCGCGCCTGTTCGGTCGGCAAATATGCCAAGCTTGGCAATTATAAGATCCTGCCGCCTGCCGAAGACAATTGCACCCCGCTTGCCGATCCGCTTGCCGGCTGGAAACCGCCGGTCACCGATTGGTCGCGCTGCGATTTTGGCGGCGCCGATCCGGCCAAGTTCGATGGCGGCGGCTTTGACGTCACGCTTTATCCCGGCAATTATTGCGGCGGGCTGGATGTGCCCAATGCCCGCAATGTCACGCTCATGCCGGGCCGCTATTTCATCAATGGCCATGTCACAATTGACGCCGCCGGCCTGATCGCCGGAAATGGCGTCTATCTGCATTTCACATCGGCCGCCGAAAACATCGACATCAAGCGCGGCCGCATGGCGCTCACCGCAATGGCCGACAAGGCGCTGGAAGGCATCGTCGCCTACAAGCAGCCGTCCGCGAAAATCGGCAACAAGATCCAGATCGAGGCGCGCGACGGCTTCCAGACCTCCGGCACCTGGTATTTCCCCGGCGACGAGATCGAGTTCCGCATCGCCATCGAAGCCAGCCAGAAACAGCCGGAAATCAGCGTCATCGCCCAGATGGTGGCGTTTGATGTCGAAAAAGGCTCGGTCCTGTCGCTCAAGCCGGCCCGCAGCCTGCCCGATGACATCGCGCCGACCGTGGCGCGCAAGGCCGTGCAGCTTATCAACTGATATTTGCCTGCCGTTCCAGCCAGCGCCAGACCCGCAGCGTGGCGGCATTGGCAAGCTCGGCACCTGTGGTGACGGCTATCCATTGCCGCCCTGACGGCAGAATTTCGGTTGCCGGTGCAACAAGCCGGCCCGCCTGAACGTCATCAGCGCCCAGAAACCGGCACGACAAGGCCGCGCCGAGGCTCGCTGCAGCGGCATCCAGCACCAGATCCTGATCAGTGAATGTCAGCAGTTTCGCATCCGGCATAGGCGCGCCTGAGCTTTCGAACCATTCCGGCCAACCTGCCGCCGTTTCGCAGTGGATGAGCGTTTGACCAGCAACCGGCGGCCATTCCGCGCCGGGTGCATGCAGCGGCGTGAGTTGTTCATGCCCCAGCACCAGCGCCGGGCCGGCTGGCGGCGGGCCGTCTGCCAGGCCGATGGCGATGCTGGCTTCGGTTTCCTTGAAATCAACTATCCGGCCCGACGTGTCTATCCAAGGCTCAACGCCCGGGCAGTCTTCCAAAAGCGTGGCCAGCCTTGGCATTAGCCAGCGGGCGGTAAAATCGCGTGGCGCATATATCACCACGCTGTCCGGATCGGCATAGGGCGCCAGCCGCCTGTGCCCCTTGTCGAGCAGGTCAAGCGATTGCGCCACGCTGCGCTGATAGTCGCGCCCGGCGTCAGACAGCCGCACATTTCGCCCGATGCGCAAGAAAAGCGGCTGGCCAAGCCTGTCCTCCAACAGGCGCATCTGGTGACTGACAGCCGAATGCGTCAGGCCCAATTCTTCCGCCGCCGCCGCAAAGCTGCCCAGTCTGGCGGCAGCTTCGAAGCCAAGCAGATATTGCAGCGGCGGGATGGAGCGAAAGCGTTTCACATGAATTCCATTCATCACAATGCGGAATGCTTCTCGTTTGACACGGAACGGCTTGTCTTTTCAACTTGGCCTGAAAATCGACCTGCAAAATGCCTGTCCCGCACTGCAATTCAACCGGATGCCCAAAATGGCCAACATCGCCGCCAACCGCAAAATGATGAATGAACTTCGGGAAATTGCCGCGAATACCCGTCCTGCCGAAACCGGGCCTCACGAGCGGACCCTGATGGCCTGGCCGCATCGAGAAGACCTATATGGCGACCTTTTGGAGCCCATGCGCGACAGCTATGCCCAAATCGCCCGCGCCATCGCCCGGTTCGAACCCCTCCTGATGATTGCCCATCCCGACCATGCCGCTTCGGCGCGGCGAGCTTTGGGCAATGAAATCGAAGTGGCGGAAATGCCGATTGACGATTGCTGGATCCGCGATTCCGGGCCGACCTATGTGCACAAGCCGGATGGCAGCCGCCAAGCGGTGGATTGGCGCTTTAACGCCTGGGGCGGCAAACACCACCCTTGGGACGAAGATGCCAAACTGGCAGGGCGGATTGGCGCGCGCCAGGGCGAAGAGGTCAGGAAATCCTGGCTCTATTGCGAGGGCGGATCATTAGCCTGCGACGGCGAAGGCACGCTGGTTGTCACTGAAACGTCCATCCTCAATCCCAACCGCAATCCGGGCGTCAACAAGGCGCTGGCGACCGAAGAGCTCAAGGCCATGCTTGGCGTGGAAAAAGTGATCTGGCTGCCCGGCGACCCAATGGACATCGAAACAGACGGCCACATCGACGGCATGTTGGCTTTTGTCCGGCCGGGTGTTGTGCTTTTCGAATCCAATCCAAATTCGGCTGATCCGCACGCCCGCATTCTTGACGCCAATCGCAAGGTGCTGGCCGGGGAAACCGATGCGCGCGGCCGGCCATTCCGGATCATTGATCTGCCCGAGGCTTGGGATGTCGTGGAGACCAGCGACACCTTCTGCCGGTCCTATATCAATTTCGCTCTTGTGAACGGCGCGGTGCTGGTGCCGGCTTATGGGGTGAATGGCGATGCTGAAGCGCAAGCGATCATCGCCGATGCCTTTCCGGACCGTGAAATCATAGCCATCAATGTCAGCGCCATCGCACCGGGCGGCGGGGCCATCCACTGCATCACCCAGGAAGTGCCCGCCATCCTGACGGTGGCCGGATAGGAGGGCAAGACATGCAAACCGTTATCGCCGCCGCCGTCCAGATCGCCTGCACGGACAATATCGAAGCCAATCTCGGTAAACTCGAACAGAAAGTCGTTGAGGCAGCCCGCCGCGGCGCTCAGTTGATCGTTCTGCAGGAATTGTTCGAGAACCTGTATTTCTGCCAGGACATGGACACGCGGCATTTCGCGCTGGCCAAGCCGTTTGAAGCCAACCGAACCATAGCCCGCTTCAGCGCGCTCGCCAAACAGCTTGGCGTGGTACTGCCGGTGTCGTTCTATGAACGCGACGGCGACAGGCTTTTCAACTCATTGGCCATGATCGACGCCGATGGCAAGGTCGTGGGCCGCTACCGCAAGAGCCACATTCCCGACAGTCCCGGCTATTTCGAGAAATACTATTTCAGCCCCGGCGACAGCGGTTTCGCCGTGCATGACACGGCAGTCGGCAAGATCGGCGCGGGCATCTGCTGGGACCAATGGTTCCCCGAGGCGGCTCGCGCCATGGTGCTTATGGGCGCCGACATTCTCATCTATCCGACCGCCATCGGATCGGAGCCGTCCATTCCCGGTTGGGACAGCCGCGATCATTGGCAGCGCGTCATGCAAGGCCATGCCGGGGCCAATCTGACGCCGGTGATTGCCGCCAACCGCATCGGCGTCGAAAGGGGCAAAACCACGTCGATGACCTTTTACGGATCCTCGTTCATCACCGATTTCACCGGCCGGAAAATTGCCGAAGCCGGGCGCGTTGATGACGAAGTGATCCTTGCCGCGCTCGACCTTGCCGCAATGCGCGAGGCGCGCAAGGGCTGGGGCGTGTTCCGCGACCGCCGGCCCGATCTTTACAGTGCTTTGACCGGCCCGAAACCCGCCGCCCTGAACTGCCCGAATGTCTCCAACCCCGCCCGATAGGAGCCTGAAATGTCTGTTTGCAAACAGCTTGCTGCCGCCCTTGCCCTGTCTTGCAGCCTTGGCGCTGCCCAGGCCGAAGAGGTCCATCTCTATTCATGGTCGGACTATTTCGGCCAGGACACCATCGCCAAGTTCACCGCCGAAACCGGCATCAAGGTCGTCTATGATGTATTCGACAACAACGACATCGTTGAGACCAAGGTCCTGACCGGCGGCAGCGGCTACGACGTCGTCACCCCGAATTTCTCGCCGCATTTCCTGCGCCAGCTCGATGCAAAAGCCTGGGCCACCCTCGACAAGACCAAACTTGCCAATGTTGGCAATGTCAGCCCGGGCATTGATGCCCAGATCGCTGCGGGTGATCCAGGCAATACCCATTCGGTGCCTTGGATGTGGGGAACCACCGGCATCATCGTCAACCGTGACAAGGTGGACGCCATTTTGCCCAATGCGCCGCTCGATTCCTTCGCCATGCTGTTTGACCCGGCTATTGCCGAAAAACTCTCCGCCTGCGGCATCGCCATGCTTGATGATGGCGAGCAGGTGCTGGGCTCGGTGCTGATCTGGCAGGGCAAATCCATCAATACCGCCACCCAGGCTGATCTAGACGGTGCGGTCGCGCTGATCGACAAATTGCGGCCCTTTGTCCGCAAGTTCCACTCGTCGGCCTATATTGCCGGTTTGGTCGATGGCGATTTCTGCGTGGCGCTCGGGTTCTCCGGCGATGCCCGCGTTGCCGCCCTGCGCGCCAAGGAAGCAGGGCGTCCGGCAAAGATCGAATATCACCTGCCCAAGGAAGGCGCGCTGATGTTCTTTGACGTGCTGGCCATTCCCGCCGATGCGCCCAATCCTGCTGCAGGCCTGAAATTCATCGATTTCGTGCTGAAGGCGGAAATCGGCGCTTCTGCGGCGGATTGGACCGGCTTTGCCACCGCCAACGCCAAGGCGCTGGAACTGGTTGATCCGGCGTTGAAGGATGATCCGAACCTTTATCCGCCCGCAGACAGGATTGCCGCCTTGACCGTGCCGCGCGTTTTTTCGCAGGTTGAGCTGAAATCCTGGCACAAGGCATGGGATCAGGCCATGGGCCGCCGTTGATGAAGGTAAAATCGCCCATGCTGACCCGCCGCATCATGCTGGCCTCTGCCGCGGCCGCAACAGGAGCCGCCATGTTTCCCCTCAAGGCACGGGCCGCACAAACCGCGCGTGATGCCGGATTCTTCCTGCCTGACGAGACCCATCCGCATGAGCGCACGTTCATGCAATGGCCGGTCAGCCGCGAGGTGCATCCAGACCCAGTATTTCTGGCCATGCTGCAAAAGTCCATTGCCGGCATTGCCAACGGCATTTCCGCCTTCGAGCCGGTGGTCATGCTGATGGAGGCGGAACACGAGAAGGCGGCGCGCAAGCTGTTGGGCGAACGGGTCGAAATCTGGGATATCCCCACCGACGATCTCTGGGCGCGGGATTCCGGCCCGGCCTTTGTCATTGACGGCAAGGGCGGGCTGGCGCTCACCCGCTTCAATTTCAACGGCTGGGGCGAAAAGCAGGTGCATGGCAATGACGGCCTGATCGCCGCCCGGATCGCCGACCGTCTCGGCCTGCCCGAGTTCGACAACGGCCTGGTCGGCGAGGCGGGCGGCGTTGAACAGGATGGTGAGGGCACGCTGATGGCCCATGAATCCAGTTGGATGAACCCCAACCGCAATTCCGGCTCGAAAGCCGAGGTCGAGGCCCTGCTTTTGTCGGCTATGGGGGCGGAAAAAATGATCTGGGCGCCGGGCGTGCGCGATGCCGACATCACCGATTACCATATCGACGCGCTGGCCCGCTTTGTGGGTCCGGGCCGGGCGGTCATCCAGATGCCTGAAAAACTGGACGCCGATGATCCCTGGTCGCGCTCGGCTTTTGAGACCTTTGAGGTGCTGAAAAATGCCCGCGACGCCAAGGGCAGGGCGCTGGAACTCACCATTCTGCCCGAACCCTATGACATCCGCATAACCTCGGCCGATTTCGTTTCCTCCTATGTCAACTATTACGTCTGCAATGGCGCGGTGATTTCGGCACAGTTTGGCGACAAGGACACCGACATGGAGGTTGCGCGCCAACTCGCCGACCTTTATCCCGGACGGGAAGTGGTGGCGCTCAATGTCGATCCGGTTGGCGAGGTCGGCGGCGGCATCCACTGCGCAACGCATGAGCAGCCAAAGGCCTGACGGCGAGGGGGCACGATGTGGGCCAAGAACTGGGCCTGGTTTCACCGCAATGCCGAGCCATTGCAGGCGGTCGGCGGCTTCCTGACGGCAGCCCTGGCGCTGGGTGCTTTGGTCGTCATTCCCTGGCAGATCAATCAGGCTGACCGCATCCAGCGCGAACAGGCCGCCCGCGACATCTACCGCGAGTTTCTCAACATCTCCGTGCAGAATCCCAAGCTCGCCAATGCCGATTGGTGCGCGCTGGCCGACCCGGACCAGAAGGCGGCTTACGAGGCCTATGTCGAATATCTGCTCTACGCCACCGAGCAGCTGGTCGGCACCGATCCCGATTGGGCCGCACCCATGTCCGGCTGGATCGAAGACCACGCAGCCTATGTCTGCTCCAAGCCGGACTGGTCAGGCTACACGCCGGCGGTCCAGGCGCTGATGACGGCATTTACCGCGCGCGAATGCGCTGCCGTGCCTGCTTGCCCGGGCCAATGAAGCTCAGGCCGTCGCATAACCTTCACTGGCCAGCATGGACTGAAACCATGCAAGCCCGCTGTCGAAAGCTTCGCCCTCTTCGGCTGCGGCGTCGGCGGCTGCGAGCGAATTGCCTTCCAGAAATCGCTCATGGCCAAACACCTCAAAGCACGGCGTGTCAGGCAGGCGGCTTTCCGGCACTTTCACCGGCGCCCAATACGACCATACATTTTCGAAGCAGAACCGCCGCAGACCGTTGTCCCACAGCCGTCTGGTAATTTCGGCAATCGGCAAAGAGCCTTGCCC
>JBATMU010000091.1:0-6918 GCA_049289995.1 Rhizobiaceae bacterium
TCGCCGTTTCTGCCTGGAGCGAGGACGCGGCCCTTGCGCAAGTGCTGACTGCGCTCGGGCAGGCCCCTCACAAATCCTTTGCGAACCTCAGCGCGTCATAAATGGCCGCATGGGTGTTGCGCGCCTCCACCGCATCACCGATGCGGAACAGGCGGAACGCGCCTTCAGGATTGCGGACGACATCTTGCGGCCGTCCGGCAATCAGCGCTGCATAGTCCACCTCACCCAGATTGGACGACAGCGGCTTGAGCGCGAAATAGAGGTCATCGAGCGGTATGGTGCCGTGGTTGACGACAACCTGATCGACCAGCCGTTCCTGTCGCACGCCGCCATAGTCCGAGCCGACAATGGCTTTCAGTCCGTTGCCATGCCGCTCGACCGCTTCAACTGAGTAAGTCACAGTGAACACAGTATCGCGTTTCTGCAGGGCCCGGACATAAGGCACAAGGTTCATCGCCATGACTTCCGGCGCAAACGACCTGTCCGGCGTCATGATCTCGACCCGCCCGCCGGTCTCGGAAATGATGTCTGCGGCCTGCAGGCCGGCATGATCCCCGGCATCATCATAGACCAGCACGTTTGAACCGGGCTTGACGTCACCGGCAATGATGTCCCAGGCCGAAACCACCAGATCATTGCCGGCTTTCAGCACATCGACATGCGGCAGGCCGCCGGTAGCGACGATGACCACATCCGGGTTTTCGGCCAGAACCATGGCTTCGTCCGCCCATGAATTGAACCGGAATTTGACGCCCAGAGCGTCACATTGCGCTTTGCGCCAGTCGATGATGCCGATCATTTCGGCGCGGCGCTTTGACCGCGCTGTCAGCCTGATCTGCCCGCCGGGCTGATCGGCAGCTTCAAGGACAATCACCTCATGGCCGCGCTCGGCAGCGACACGGGCAGCCTCCATGCCGGCCGGCCCTGCCCCGGCAATGACCACGCGAAGGCGCTTTTCGGCCTTGGTGAACTCATGCGGCATGCCCTCGGCCTCACGGCCGGTCGCCGGATTGTGGATGCAATAGGCCGCCCCGCCCTGATAGATACGGTCGAGGCAGTAATTGGCCCCCACGCAAGGGCGGATGTCATGCTCGCGGCCCTCAACCAGCTTTCGCACCAGGTGCGGGTCGGTCATGTGGGCGCGGGTCATGCCGACCATGTCGACCTTGCCGGACGCCACGGCATGGCGTGCAGTGGCAATATCGGGAATGCGGGCGGCATGGAAAACCGGAAAGCGCATGGCGGCGCGGATTTCACCGGCAAGATCCAGATGCGGGGCGCTTTTCATGCCCTGAATGGGGATGACATCGGTCAGACCGGGATCGGTGTCGATATGGCCGCGAATGACATTGAGAAAATCGATCTTGCCGCTGTCCTTGAGATAGCGGGCGATCTGCATTCCGTCTTCTTTTGTCGTACCGCCTTCCATGTCCTCGTCGGCGGTGAAGCGCGCGCCGATGATGAAATCATGCCCGACGCGCGCCCGCACGCCGTCGAGCATTTCAAAAAAGAACCGCATGCGGTTTTCAAGCCCGCCGCCATAAGGCGCAGGCAGTGCATTGGTGGCCGGCGACCAGAACTGGTCAAGCAGATGGCCATAGCATTCGAACTCAATGCCATCGACGCCAGCCGCTTTCATGCGTTCTGCCGCATCGGCGAAATCAATCTTGATGCGGTCCATGTCCCAGTCTTCAATCAGCTTGGGGAAGGCGCGGTGGGCGGGTTCGCGCCTGTGCGAGGATGATACGGCCGGAAGCCAGTCGCCCTTGTCCCAGCGGGTGCGGCGGCCAAGATGGGTGAGCTGGATCATCACGGCGGCGCCATGGTCGTGGCACTCATCCGTCAGCTTCTTCATCCAGCCGACAACTTCGTCCTTGTAGGCGAGCACATTGTTGAAAACCGGCGGGGAATCACGCGACACCGCAGCCGAGCCCGCCGTCATGGTCATGGCAATGCCCGCTTTCGCCCGCTCGACATGATAGGCGCGGTACCGGTCCTTGGGCATGCCGTCTTCGGGATAGGCCGGCTCATGGCTTGTGGTGATGATGCGGTTGCGGAGCGTCAGATGCCTGAGCTGGAAAGGTTGCAGAAGCGGATCGTTGCTTGAAATCGCCGTCATGCCAAATGCCCCGTTTTCTGTCAGTTGCAGTCGAATTCACTCATTTTCCAGCCGGTGGTCAGCGATTCGATGTCCTCGATCTTCCAGCCGCCGCCGGCATTGACCAATGACCAGGCGAGCTTTCGCAACTCGCCGCCTTCGCCGGGAAACAGCTCGAATTCAGCCATGACCCTTGCGGTCTGGCCTGATATTTTTTCATTCAGCTTCAGCGTCCGGTCGATCACGTCCTGATCGTAATCCTGGCCGTCAATTCCGAGGCCGAAATCAATGCAGCCGATCTCGCCGCTGCCATTTGTCATGGCGTCATTGGCTTCCAGCACCGCCAATGCCAAGCCTGCAAACCTGTCACGGACAGCCGGATCCAGCTCCGAAGTGACCGGTGAGTAAAACGACCGGACGAGTTCGGACGGCTCTCCGGCAAATGCCAGGATCGGCGAAGCAAGAACAAGGAGAGCGGCGGGCAGCAAGGTTTTCATGTTGGTTCCTGGCAAGGACGATCGGGTTCAATACCACGCATCGGCCATTCCGGCTTTTTTCCGGTCCATGAAGTCCCTGAGTGCTTCATCCACGGCCTCATCAAGCGGCGGCGCTTCAAATTCGGCCAGCTTGCGCTTCCACAAGGCATTGGCGCGGAAGGCGGCGTCATGGCTGCCTGCCGCCTGCCATTTCTCGAAAGGCTCATTGTCGGCAAGGGCCGAATCCCAGAACGCCGTCTCATAATTCTGCATGGTGTGATTGCAGCCGAAGAAATGACTGCCGGGCCCAACTTCCTGGAAGGCCTCCATCGCCAACTGGTTGTCGTCAATCTTCACGCCGTCGAGATAGGAATGCAGCGCGCCGCAGAAATCGGCGTCCATCATGAATTTCTCGTAGGACATGGACAAAAGCCCGTCGAGAAAGCCGGCTGAATGCAGGATGAAATTGGCCCCGCAATGCACAGCGGCCAGCATCGACATGGTGCTCTCATTCATTGCGTGGGCATCAGGCAGCTTGGACGTGGTGAAACTGCCCGAGCAGCGCAGTGGCAGGCCTGCCCGCCGCGCCAATTGGCCAATCACCATGGAGCCGATGGCCGGTTCGGGCGTGCCAAAGGTCGGCGAGCCGGACCGCAACGACATGGACGACAGGAAATTTCCGTAGATGACCGGCGCGCCCGGCCGCTCAAGCTGCGTCAGCGCGCAGCCGGCCAGCGTTTCGGCATGGGCCTGGGCAATCGCCCCGGCATTGGTGACCGGACCCATGGCGCCGCCGAGGATGAACGGCACCACGACAGCGCATTGGTTGGACCGCGCATAGGCGCGCAGCACGCTGGTCATGGTGGCATCCCAGACCAGCGGCGAATTGACGTTGACATTGCCGAGAATGACGCAGTTCTGGTCAACGAAAGCGTCGCCGAAAACCAGCCGCGCCATGGCGATATTGTCCTCGGCGCGGCTTTCGCCGGTGACCGAGCCCATGAAGCAGCGGTCCGAATAGCGGATATGCGAATAGACCATGTCGAGATGTCGCTTGTTGACCGGCACATCAACCGGTTCGCAAATCGTTCCGCCCGAATGGTGCAGCCAGGGCGAGGACTGCGCCAGCTTGATGAAATTGCGGAAATCCTCGATCGTGCCGTAACGGCGGCCCTTGTCCAAATCCATGACAAAGGGCGAACCGTAAGCGGGTGCGAACACAACGCTCTTGCCGCCGATTTCCACCGAATTGGCCGGGTTGCGCGCATGCTGGGTGAATTTGGCCGGCGCAGTCTTCAATATCTCCTGCAGCATGCCCTTTTCAAATTTGACGAGACTGCCGGAAATCTGCGCCCCGGCCCGCTTCCAGTGATCGAGCGTTGCCGGATCGTCGCGGAATTCGATGCCAATCTCGGCAAGGATCCGGTCGGCGGCGTTTTCAATGCGCAGCAGGTTCTCTTCGTCCAGAATGTCGTATGTCGGGATGTTGCGGACAATGAACGGCCGGTGCACGCCAACCGGCCCGCCGGAGCGCTGGACCTGACGGGCGGCGCGTCCGCTGCGTTGCCCACGGGTTGGGGTCTGTATCTCTGCGTCCATGTCCGGCCTCCTGGCAGCCAAGCGATTGGCGTGATCGACAAGCTAGGACGCGGCGCGGCACTTGTAACGCTTGAAAATGCTGATCCTTTGCATAAGGTGGATTTATGAAAAATCTTCGCCAGCTCCTGCCGTCCGCCGGCGGCCTGATCGTGTTCGAAGCCGCCGGGCGGCTGGCTTCCTTCACCGAGGCGGGGCGCGAACTCGGCATGAGCCAAGCGGCGGTTTCTTATGCGATCAAGGCGCTCGAAGCCCAATTGGGCACCGCGCTGTTTTCGCGCCGCCACCGCCGGGTGCACCTCACCGAGGCTGGCGCGCGCTTCCATGGCGATGTGGCACTCGGTCTCGGCGCGATCCGTGCATCGGCGGAAATGCTGCGCGCCAGATCGGCGGAAACCCATGTCACGTTGTCAGGATCGACAGCATTCGCCTCAATGTGGATGGTGCCCAGGCTCGGCGAGGCGCGGGAGGCGCTGCCGGGCATCGACCTGCGCCTGCAAACGTCTGACCGCGACCTCGACATTGCCGCTGAAAACATTCCGCTTGGCATCAGGGGCGGCGATCCTGCGCTCTGGCCGGCCTATCACGCCAGCGCTTTCGCGGCTGAATCCATCATAGCGGTCGCTTCGCCCGCCTATGCCGCCCGATATGGCACGCCGCAGGACGTGCGCGGGCTGGCCGAACACAATCTCATCCACCTTGAGGAACCGCACCGTCCGGCTGCAACATGGAATGACTGGTTCAGGAGCGCGGGTCTGGCCCTGCCTTCCAAAAACCGCGGCCTGCTCATCAACGATTATGTGCTGGTCATCCAGGCTGCATTGAATGGACAGGGCGTGGCGCTCGGCTGGCGGCATCTGGTCGCGCCGATGCTGGCGGACGGGAGGCTGGTCGCGTTGGGCGGCCATGAAATGACCACCGGATCGGCATTTCATGTCATCTGGCGAAAAGACCGCGTGCTGGGCGCCGACGCCGTCAAGGTCCGCGACTGGCTGATTGAGGCCGGTGGAAGGACCGCATGAACGCCGGAAACGGGGGATGAAGCAGGCCAAAACAAACCGTTTGCCGCTTGGCCGCTTCGATGCCAAACTTGCCCAGGGTCGCCTCTGGCTGTCCCGATGGCCTGAGCAGTAAGGCCTGAATGTCCGATCGACCGGGGATCCTGAAACTCGTCCCCGGCTTCTTACGGGCTTAGCCGCCTTGCGCGGACAGGCAATTTTCGCTCAATCCAACGGGATACAGCCATGACCCAGCGCCATGCCGAAAACGCCGTTTATGCGGTCTTGATCGCTTTTCTGCTCTACCAGTTTGTCATCAACATCGGTGCGATTTTCACCAACGTGCCGTTCCTGATCGCCCTGGCGGCAGGCTTGGCCATCTGGGGTCTGGGGTGGCTGGGCCTCTGGCGGCGCATGGGATGGATGAGCTGAATTGCGCCAGCCAAAGCTCGCGCCCGGCTCTTACTGGCAGTTGATCCAGTTTTCGCGCACCGCGCCCACCGTGGTTTTGTCGGGTGCGACATATTTGAAATAAAGATGGGCCGAACCGGTTGCCACGCACGTGATGCGGAAGGCAAACTGGGCGGGCGCGCCGACAATATTCGCATTGCCTTCGGCAGGCTTGTAGCCGATCGCCTCAACCTTGACTGCCTCAAGACCTTCCGATTCTGCAGGGCCCAATTCCCATTGATAGCCGGTCGAGGGATTTCCCGGCAGCTCATAGTCCCAGGAATCGCCGGTTTTACGGCTGGGCTCGGCGGCGGCGCCCGTTGCAAACGCCACTGCCGTCAAAATAAAAGTGCGCATTGCCCATTTGCGGCGTCCCATCGTGATCTCCTGTTTCAGCCGGTGCAAACCCTGCCCGGGGCAGCACGCAGGCGCGGTCCATGCTGCGCCCCTATCGTGATTCAGCGGCTGTGACTTTGACCTGTGACAAGTGCGGCCGCGCGCTTGCCGCAAACAGCCGGCGCACTCCCCCTTTCAACCGAATCCGCCTATAAGTCGGCAATGCCGATCCGCCTCCTGCCAGAAAACATGGTCAACCAGATTGCTGCTGGCGAAGTCGTCGAGCGGCCGGCCAGCGTGGTCAAGGAACTGGCCGAAAACGCGCTGGATGCCGGTGCGCAGACTATCGAGATCGCCACGTCTGGCGGCGGGCTGTCGCTAATCCGGGTCATTGATGACGGCGCGGGCATTGCCGAAGACGAATTGGCGCTGGCGGTGTCGCGCCACTGCACGTCAAAACTCGGCCATTCGATTCATGACATCGCCACGCTCGGCTTTCGTGGCGAAGCGCTGCCTTCCATCGGTTCGGTGGCGCGGCTGCTTGTGCGCTCGCGCGTTTCGGGCCGCGACGGCGCGGAAATCCTGGTGGATGGCGGACTCGTGACCGGTCCGCGCCCGGCGGCGGCCAATCAGGGCACGCTAGCCGAAGTGCGCGACCTGTTCTTTGCCTCGCCTGCCCGGCTCAAATTCATGAAGGGCGAACGCGCCGAGGCGTCGGCCATCACCGACATTGTCCGGCGGCTGGCCTGCGGCTATCCCGGACGGCGCTTCGTCCTGTCTGGCACGGACCGCCAGACGCTGGAATTTGCGGCGCGGCCGGATACGCAGGACGGCCGGCTGCAGCGCGCCGCCGACGTTTTGGGCGCTGAATTTCAAGCCAATTGCGTTTTTGTCAGCGCCGAGCGCGAAGGCGTCAGGCTCGACGGGTTCACCTCGCTTGCGGCGTTTTCGCGCGGCAATGCCC
>JBATMU010000092.1:0-7342 GCA_049289995.1 Rhizobiaceae bacterium
GATCAGGCTCGCGCCGCCGGGGCGGAAATCCTGATTGACCTCGACGGTTTTCCACGGCTTGGGCGTGAACCATTTCAGCATCAGTGCCGGCTCGGTCCAGCAGCGCCAAACGGATGCGCGCGGAGCGTCGAGAATGCGGTCGATGGTCAAGACGAGTTCACCGGACATTTTTGCCTCCTCGGCGTCAAAGAGCGGGGTGCGAATGCGCGGGCGGTTTCAGGCCGCTACGCGGTTGCCTTCGAAATTGATCATGAACGGCGTGCCGTGCCGGTCAGTGAACATGGCGAATTTTTCCGCCCAGAAGGTTTCGCCAAGCGGCATGGAGACTTCGCCGCCTGCGGAAAGTTCGGCAAACACCCGTTCGGCTTCCGCGGCCGATTGCGGCGCGATGGTCACCGAAAACCCTGCCGGTTTCGCATAGTATTGATCGGGAACGTCAGAGGCCATGATGACCGAATTGCCGAGCCTGACGGTCATGTTCATGACCAGATTGTCGCCGCCCGGCATGCGGTAGGACGGGTCGGGGGAATCGCCATTGCGGAAAATGCCGATCACCTCGCCGCCGATCACCTCGACATAGCGGCGCATGGCGGCCTCGCAATCGCCATTGAAATTCAGATAGGCGGATATCTGCATGGCTCTTCCCTCCATGGCGGGCCAGCCCGCTTTCGGCCATTTGGCAGGCCGTTGCGAGGAACATACCAACCGGTTGGTTTTTGTCAAGGCAGGTGCTTTGCGCAGGAAATGCTCGATTTGCTTGCTCGCATACAAATCGATGAAGCCGCGCCTTTCGGCACAGATGTTGCAATGCAGGATGGCTTTGCGCTAACAGGACGCATCAAATTGGACTCGGTGAAATTCCGAGTGGCTATTCCGGCCGCCAATCCGCCGGATAAATCAGGCCGAGAGCAATTCCGGATCTGCCTCACAAGAGGCGGCCTCTCATGGCCCGTGCCGCACATCCGGCGATGCCAGATGCCAGCACAGCGAAAGCAATTCACAAATGAAACTTGTCCACTTGCGGAGCGAATGGGCTCCGCATACCACGCGCGAAATTCTCGCCGGCACCGTCGTCGCACTGGCGCTTATCCCGGAAGCCATCGCATTCTCGATCATTGCTGGGGTCGATCCCAAGGTGGGGCTCTATGCCTCTTTTTTCATAGCGATTATTTCCGCTTTTGCCGGCGGCCGGCCGGCAATGATTTCCGCGGCAACCGGGGCGATGGCTTTGATTATGGTCACGCTCGTCAAGGAGCATGGCCTCGCCTATCTCTTTGCCGCCACGATCCTGACCGGCATCATTCAAATTATCGCCAGCCTGGGCAAGGTTGGCTACCTGATGCGGTTCGTGTCCCGCTCGGTTGTCACCGGTTTTGTCAATGCGCTTGCCATCCTGATCTTCATGGCGCAGATGCCGGAGCTGCTTGGCATGGGAACAAACGTCTACCTTATGACAGCGGCCGGGCTCGCCATAATTTACGGGCTACCTTATCTCACCAAAGCCGTTCCCTCCCCGCTTGTCACCATTGTGGTGATGACAGGCTTCGCCATGTATTTCGGCCTCGATATGCGGCGTGTCGGCGATATGGGCCAATTGCCAACCGAGCTTCCCTTCTTTGCTCTTCCCCAGGTTCCGCTGACGCTTGAAACGCTGAAGATCATTTTGCCCTACGCTCTGACGCTCGCAATGGTCGGCTTGCTTGAAAGCATGATGACTGCCGCGATCATCGATGAGATGACCGATACCGATTCAAACAAGAACCGCGAATGCGCTGGCCAGGGCATCGCCAACACCGTCACCGGATTTTTCGGAGGGATGGCAGGGTGCGCAATGATCGGGCAGTCTGTGATCAACGTCACGTCGGGCGGGCGCGGGCGGCTCTCGACACTTTGGGCGGGTGCATTCCTGCTGTTCCTGATCTTTGTACTCGGAACTTATGTGGCGCAAATTCCGATGGCAGCGCTGGTTGCAGTCATGATCATGGTGTCGATCAACACGTTTCAATGGAAATCGATGAAGGACCTGCTGACACATCCCAAGCAGTCCAGCTTCGTGATGCTCGGGACCGTTGTGGTTGTCGTTTTCACCCACGATCTGGCCAAGGGCGTACTGTTCGGCGTCATACTTAGCGGATTGTTCTTTGCCCACAAGGTAACCCGCTATTTCGGCGTGACTTCAAACCGCAATCCACTGAGCGCGGTTCGCACCTATTTCGTCCAAGGCCAGATTTTCTTCGCGACTGCCGAAGCCTTTCATGGCGCTTTCGACTTTCGCGAGGAGGATCTGAAAGGTGTTGCCATCGACCTTCACTCGGCGCACTTCTGGGACATCACATCTATTGGCGCGCTTGACCGTGTGGTCCTGAAATTCAGGCATCATGGCATTCCGGTCGAGATTTACGGGATGAATGAAGCCACGGCCACAATGGTGGAGCGGCTGGCAACCCATGACAAGGAAGGTGCGGTTTTGGCATCAGCGGCGCACTGAGCCCCTTTCATTGACATCGCCCCTTGCCCTTGCCACAAGCCGCGCCAGCCATTTGGACCTGAAGTCATGACCGACGACATTGAGCGCGAGGCCGCAAGACGGCGGACATTCGCCATCATCGCCCACCCGGATGCCGGCAAGACCACGCTGACCGAAAAGCTGCTGCTGTTCGGCGGGGCGATCCAGCTGGCGGGCGAAGTGAAGGCCAAGAAGGACCGGATCAACACGCGCTCGGACTGGATGGCGATCGAGCGCGAGCGCGGCATTTCGGTGGTCACCTCGGTGATGACGTTCGAATATGGCGATGCGGTTTTCAACCTTCTCGACACGCCCGGCCACGAGGACTTTGCCGATGACACCTACCGCACGCTGTCGGCGGTGGATTCGGCGGTCATGGTCATTGACGGGGCCAAGGGCATCGAGCCGCGCACCCTGAAACTGTTTGAAGTGTGCCGGATGCGCGACATTCCCATCGTCACCTTCATCAACAAGATGGACCGCGAGGCACGCGACCCGTTCGACATACTCGACGAGATCGAGCAGAAGCTGGCGCTGGACACCGCCCCGGTCAACTGGCCGATCGGCATGGGCAAGAGTTTTGCCGGCACCTACAATCTGGCGGAGGATTCGGTGCGCCAGCGCGACGCCGATGCCGACGCCATGGCCGTTTCGGGACCGGAGGAAGCGGCCCTGCTCTTGCCGGAAAACGAGCGCGCCGCCTTCATCGAAAGCTGTGCGCTGGCGCGCGAATTGTGCAAGCCGCTGGATCTGAAATCCTTCCGCGAAGGGCACCTGACACCGGTCTATTTCGGCTCGGCGCTGAAGAATTACGGCGTGCGCGACCTCATCAATGCGCTGGAGGCCTTCGGCCCGCCGCCGCGCGCGCAAGACGCCGACACGCGCACCGTCGAAGCGGTTGAAGACAAGATGACCGCCTTCGTGTTCAAGATCCAGGCCAATATGGATCCCAATCACCGCGACCGCATCGCCTTCGTGCGGGTCTGCTCGGGCAAGCTCATGCGCGGCATGAAGGCCAAGCTCGTGCGCACCGGCAAGGCGATCGGCCTGTCGGCGCCGCAATTCTTTTTCGCCCGCTCGCGGCAGATCGCCGACGAGGCCTATGCGGGCGATGTGGTGGGCATTCCCAACCATGGCACGCTGAGGATCGGCGACACGCTGACCGAGGGCGAGGACATATTGTTCCGCGGCGTGCCGAACTTTGCGCCGGAAATCCTGCGCCGGGTGCGGCTGGGCGACGCCATGAAGGCCAAGAAGCTGAAAGAGGCGCTGCAGCAGATGGCCGAGGAAGGCGTGGTGCAGCTGTTTTCGCCCGAAGACGGCTCGCCGGCAATCGTCGGAGTGGTTGGCGCCTTGCAGCTTGACGTGTTGAAAGAGCGGCTGGCGCAGGAATACACTTTGCCGGTCGAATTCGAAATCGCGCGGTTTACGGTCTGCCGGTGGATTTCCGCCGATGACAAGACCGAGCTCAACCGCTTCATGGAGGCGCATCGCGGCGAGATGGCGCGCGATCTCGACCATGATCCGGTGTATCTCGCCCAGCATGCGTTTGGCCTCAACTATGAGGCCGAGCGCTGGAAGGCCATCCGCTTTGAGGCGGTCAAGGACTATCAGGTGCGGGAGCTGGCGTGAGCGCCTTTGACGTCGTCATCCTCGGGGCGGGGGCTGCCGGGCTGATGGCGGCAGTGGAAGCAGGCAAGCGCGGCCGCTCGGTGCTGCTCATCGACCATGCCAAAGCGCCGGGAGAGAAAATCCGCATTTCGGGCGGCGGACGCTGCAATTTCACCAATGTGCATTGCGGCCCGAAAAACTTCCTGTCGGAAAACCCGCATTTTGCCATATCAGTGCTCAGCCGTTTCACGCCCGGCGATTTCATCAAGCGCGTGCAGGCGGCGGGCATTGCCTTTCACGAAAAAACGCTGGGGCAATTGTTCTGCGACGGACCGGCCGGCCAGATCGTCGCCATGCTGGTTGACGATTGCGCGCGCGCCGGCGTGGAGATCCGTCTCGGCACGGAGATTGAAACCGTTGCCAAAACCGAAAGTGGTTTTGCGCTCGAACTGTCTTCGGGGAGCGTCACCTGCCAAAGCCTGATCGTGGCCACCGGCGGCAAATCCATTCCGAAAATGGGGGCGACCGGGTTTGCATATAAGGTGGCGGAGCAATTCGGCCTCAAGGTGACCGAAGCCCGGCCGGGCCTGGTGCCGCTGACCTTCGAGCCCATGCTGCTCGACAGTCTGAAGGGTCTCGCCGGGGTCAGCACGGAGGCGGACGTGAGCCGCGGCAAGACGCGTTTCCGCGAGGCGCTGTTGTTCACCCATCGCGGGCTGAGCGGGCCGGCCATTTTGCAGATTTCGAACTATTGGCGCGAGGGCGATGCCATCACAATCGACCTTGCGCCGGGCATTGTTGTGTTTGAACGGCTGCGGGCGGCGCGGCAGGCGAACGGCAGGCAGGCGCCGCAGACCGTGCTGGCGCAATTTTTGCCGAAGGCGCTGGCGCAGCATGTGGCATCGGGCCGCACCGCACCGCTTGGTGAGCAATCCGATGCGTCGCTCGCCGCACTTGCGGCTTCGGTCAACACCTGGCAGGTCAAGCCTTCTGGTTCAGAAGGCTACCGGACGGCGGAAGTCACGCTTGGCGGGGTATCGACGGCGGGCCTAGACCAGAAAACCATGCAGGCCAGGGCGGTTCCAGGCCTGTATTTTGCCGGCGAAGCGGTAGATGTCACCGGCTGGCTGGGCGGCCACAATTTCCAGTGGGCCTGGGCGTCTGGCTGGGCTGCGGGGCAAGCCGCCTGAACAAACGGGGCAACTTTTTGCCAAAAGAAAAAGACGCGCGGGAAGCAAACTTCCCGGCGCGCCAAGATTTTCCGATCGATGCCTTGGTCAAGGCCCAATGTTTGGATTGGACAATAGGTGCGCTTCTGCTGCAATATGGGGATATCCCGGTATGACACGGCGCCGGGCGGACGGAATGGCGGGGTTTTCATGAATACCCAGATGAAATTCAGCCTCGGCGAGCAGGCGGGCGCGCTCGGCATTCTGGCCATGCCAGACAGCAATGATCCGGATGTTTTATGGGCATGGCTTGAGACAACCTTGTATGACGCTTGCGGCATTCAGGGCATTTTTTACATGGCTTATCCGGTCGGTGATTCCGGCGGCGACATTGAAGAATTGCTGGAGCGGGCCGTTTGGAAAACCAGCTATCCGCAAGCCTATCTGGAAGCGCTGCCCGGCAATCCGCTGACCGATGACCGCTCGGCAATGCATCTTCTGGAAACCGGCGAGATCAGCCGCTGGCATGATTCGGAGCAGCACGCGCTGATGACGCCGGGCGAAAAGCGGCGGCGTGAAATTGACGCCGTGCATGGCATGAGCGTCGGCGCCTGTTTTCCGGTCAGAACGCGCTCCGGCAGGATTTGCGGCGGCTTCGGCCTGCGTTCGGCCAGCCAGGACGAAGGCCGTTTTGACGCCATGTTGACCGCCCACAGCGGCCGCATCGGCAAGCTGCTGGATGTTTTTGACGAGAAATACCGCAGCCTTCTGGCGAAACAGCAATACGGGCTTTCCCCGCAGGAAACACGTGTGCTCGCCCATCTGGCGGGCGGCATGGCGGTGTCACGGCTTGCCCATGAAATGGGCCTGTCGCCCAAGACCATCGAGGCCTATATGCGCTCGGCCCGGCAAAAGACTACTTCGGCCACCAGTGCCGAGGCCGTCGCCAAGGCGATCTTCTTCAATCTGGTTTGAAGCATCCCGAAGTTGCGTGCAGTGGCGACAGTTCGTCAACATTATGGTGACGGCGCGCGCCGCTCAAAACGGAAAATCCATAATATATCATTATAACAAAGACTTGCAGTGAACGCGCATTGTTTGCCGCGCTTTCATCCGGCGATACCTGACAATTTGCTGACACGTATTGAAGGCGTCCTGTCAGGCAGGCGGGGCGATCATTCCCCCGTCGCCAACACGGCGGCGCAATTGGGAAGGAAACACAATGACCAAAATACTCCGCATCGCCCTCGCCGCGGCCCTCGCGCTGCCGGTTCTCGCCATCGTTCCGGCCAGCGCCGCCTATCAGGCTGCAACCTCGGCGGACCAGGCCCTGCAGGGTTCGGCCGACATTTTGCAGAAGCGCTCCAAGCCGCGCCAGAAGGGCGGCTCGGGCTGCGATGACCCGCAGGATGCGATTGAACATCCCGAATGCCGTTGAAGAGGGATCGGGCGGGCGCGAGCCCGCCCGTCCTGTTTCAGATCATGCCCATCAGGCGCGGCAGGAACAGCGACAGGTCCGGCCAATAGGTGACGATCATAAGGAAGACCAACATGGTCAGAAACCATGGCATGGCTGAGCGGGTGACTTCAGACAAGCCCATCTTGGCAATGCCGCTGGTCACGTAAAGATTGAGGCCGACGGGCGGCGTGACCATGCCGCATTCCATGTTGACCACCAGCATGATGCCGAAATGCACCGGATCCACGCCAAGCCGCACGGCCACAGGAAACAGGATTGGCGCAAAAATCAGCATGATCGCCGAGGGTTCCATGAACATGCCCGCGCCGAGCAGCAGGATGTTGACCGCCATCAGGAAACCGATCCGGCCAAGGCCGGCGTCGGCCATCCATGCGGCGATGGCCTGGGGAATGCCTTCATGGGTCATCAAAAACGAGAACAGCACGGCATTGGTGATGATGTAGAGCAGCATCGCGCTCATGTTTGCCGAGGCGAGCAGCACCCGCGGCACGTCCTTCAGGCCAAGATCCTTGTAGACAAACACCGCGATGACGAAGGCATAGACGGCGCTCATGGCCGCGGCTTCCGTCGGGGTGA
>JBATMU010000093.1:0-12624 GCA_049289995.1 Rhizobiaceae bacterium
AACGAGATGATGACATATTGCGGCGCAGTTTCGGCGCGCGCGGCGCCGGCAAAGGCGATCAGGCTCAAACTCAGGGCGCGCAACGCAGACATTGGGTGCAAATCCGTTCTTTTCGTTCACTGGCGGCGAAATGTGGCAAGGATGGGAAGGCTTGCTGCCTTTCGCCTTGCGCAATAGTCTGATTCGTCCTTGGGAGACATCCATGACCATCCTGATCCTCGGCCTGATCCTGTTTCTCGGCCTGCATTCGCTGCGCATTTTTGCGCCCGGCTGGCGTGACGGCCAATATACCCGGCTTGGCGAGCAGAAATGGAAGGGTCTCTATTCACTGGCTGCGATTGCAGCTTTCGCAATCATGGTCTGGGGTTATGCGCTCGCCAGGCCCGATGCGCTCGTGCTCTACGAGCCGCCGGTCTGGATGAAGCATGTCAACGCAACGCTGATGCTGCTCGCTTTCATAATCCTCGCCACCAACCAGCGACCCGCCGGGCGTATCAAAAGCGCCGTCAAGCACCCCATGCTGGTCTCCACGAAACTGTGGGCGCTGGGCCATCTCATGGCCAATGGCGACCTGGCCTCGGTGCTTTTGTTCGGATCGTTTCTGGTCTGGGCTGTCGCCGACCGCATTTCGCTCAAACGCCGTCCAGCAGCAGTGAGCGTGCCTGGAACCTGGAAGGATGACGCCTTTGCCGTGGTCGGCGGTCTCGTCCTCTATGGTCTGTTCACCTGGAAACTGCATGCCTGGTTGTTCGGTGTCACGCCGTTCTGAGCATTGTTCGGCGCTGCAACGTGGCTTGCCCCTTCCCAGCCCGGCTTTTTCCGCCTAAACGACAGCCAACAGCCGCGCTCAACGCGCAGCCCCGGTAAAAAAGAAAAGCCAAACCATGTCGGACGACAGTTTCATCCGCGAAGTTGACGACGAACTGCGCCAGGATCAGGCCAAGCAGATCTGGAACCGCTATGGCACGTTGATAGTCGGCGCAGCCATTGCCGTGGTCATCGGCACCGCCGCCTGGACCGGCTACTCATCCTGGGTCAAGTCAAAGGCCAATGCCTCGGGCGACGCCTTCAGCCAGGCGCTGACCCTGTCTGCCGATGGCAAGACGGAAGAAGCCGAAGCTGCGCTCGCCGCAATGCAGGCCGATTCCTACGGCGCCTATCCGCTTCTGGCGCGCATGCGCCTGGCGACGCTGGCTGCGGAAAAGGGCGATGCGGCCGGCGCCGTCACCGCTTTTGACGCGGTTGCCGCCGATACGTCGGTCCCCGGTCCTATCCGCGACCTCGCCAAATTGCGCGCCGCCTACCTTTTGGTCGATTCGGGCAGCTATGCCGACGTGGCGAGCCGTGCGGAAACCCTGACCGGCGAGACCAATGCACTGCGCCATTCCGCCCGCGAGGCGCTTGGCCTGTCGGCATGGAAAGAAGGCAAATCCGCCGATGCGCTGGCGCTGTTCAGCCAGATCGCCACCGACGATGCCGCTCCGCGCAATGCCCGCAAGCGCGCCGACCTGATGGCCAAGCTTCTGGCCGGCTCCGGCGCGTGACCATCCGGGCATGACCCTCACCCTCGCCATTGTCGGCCGCCCGAATGTCGGAAAATCCACGCTGTTCAACCGGCTGGCCGGCAAGAAGCTGGCGCTTGTCGATGACCTGCCCGGCGTCACCCGCGACCGGCGCATGCATGACGGCAAGCTTTACGACCTGGTATTCAAGATCATCGACACGGCCGGTTTCGAAGAATCCGGCCCAGCGACGCTGGAAGCGCGCATGCGCCGCCAGACCGATCTCGCCATCGCCGAGGCTGATCTCATATTGTTCATGACCGATGCCAAGGCCGGACTTCTGCCCGATGATTCCGCCTTTGCCGCCATCGTGCGCAAATCCGGCAAGCCGGTGGTGCTGGTTGCCAACAAGGCCGAAGCGCGCGGCGCAGGCGTTGGAATGAACGAGGCCTGGGAACTGGGCCTTGGCGAGCCGATCCCGATTTCCGCCGAACACGGCCAGGGCATGCCCGACCTGCGCGAGGCGATCATTGCCGCCGTCGGCGAAGAACGCGCCTTCCCCGACGAGCATGGCGAAGATGAAGCAGCCGTACCGGACCTGCCGTTTGCAGGCGAAGACATCCTTGACCCGGATGCTGAGGATTTCCCGGCCTATGACGATACCAAGCCGATGCGGATTGCCGTGGTCGGCCGCCCCAATGCCGGCAAATCGACGCTCATCAACACGCTGATCGGCGAAGAACGCCTGCTGACCGGGCCGGAAGCCGGCATCACCCGCGATTCCATTTCGGTGGACTGGGAATGGCGCGGCCGCAAGATGCGGCTGTTTGACACTGCCGGCATGCGCCGCAAGGCCCGCATTCAGGAGAAGCTCGAAAAGCTCTCGGTTTCCGACGGCCTGCGCGCCATCCGCTTTGCCGAAGTAGTCATTGTGGCGCTTGACGCCACCATTCCTTTTGAAAAGCAGGATCTGCAGATCGCCGATCTCATTGTGCGCGAAGGCCGTGCTCTGGTCATCGCCTTTACCAAATGGGACCTTTTGGAAGAGCCGCAAAAGGCGCTCGCCGCCATGCGCGAACAGGCCGAGCGGCTTTTGCCGCAGGTGCGCGGCTGCCTGTCTGTTCCGGTTTCGGCCGAAACCAACAAGGGCCTTGAGAAGCTGATGGATGCGGTGCTGCAAGCCCACAAGACCTGGAACGCCCGCATATCGACCGGCCGGCTTAACCGTTGGCTGGAAGGCGTCTTGGCCCATCATCCGCCGCCCGCTGTTTCGGGCCGCCGCCTCAAGGTCAAATATATCACCCAGGCCAAGACCAGGCCGCCGGGCTTTGTGCTGTCATCGTCACGGCCTGATGCCATGCCGCAATCCTGGCTGCGCTATCTGACCAATTCGCTGAGGACCTCGTTTGGCCTTGATGGCGTGCCGATACGCATGGTGGTGCGCGGCACCGACAACCCGTTTGCCGGCCGCGCGCCGAAAAAACACTGAGGCATGCGCGAAACCTCCGCGCCTTAACTCTCCATCAAGGTTAATGCTTCATTCTCCGGGCTGTCGGTCAGTTGCGTCCGGAGTGTGTTCAGTGCGTCCATCTATTCTTCGGCAGGCCGTTTCCGGCCTGCGCGGCAAGCGTTCCCTGTCATCCCCTCTGCTGCTTGGCCTCGCCATCTGGGCGGGCTTTCCCACCCTTGTCGGCCGTCAGGACATGGCAAGCCTCATTTCGGGCACGGATGGCAAAAGCGCTGTCACTTTCAGCTCAGCGGCGGCCGGGTCCGTCCACCGCATGGAAATGCGCTTCACCGATGACACGCTGACCGGCTCGATTTCCGGAAGCGGCGTTGACGTGCCGGGCCTCGGTGCGGTCGCCTTCATAGGCAAGTCCGGCATTGCCGGCGAAAAGCCCGATGAAGAACGCGTCACCCGCAGCGAGAAAAAGGGCCGGGTCATCGAAGTGGCGCCGGTTGCCCCGCCCAAGTCCTTCAATGCCGGCTCGATTTTCAAACGCACCAGCCTCATCCTGCGGCCGGGCCTAGGCGAAAATGTCAAGATGGCTTTTACCGGCAAGCGCGCCGCCGCCAAGGACATCCAGATCGCTTCAGCCTTCCACCTGAAAGACCTGCGCGGCAAGGCAACGGATCTTTCGGTCGAAATCGCCGCCATCGCCACCAGTGACCGCGGCGACAGCCTGGCGCTCGGCTATGCGCCCGCTGAACCCGACTATGCCGGCCAATCGCCATTTGCAGCGCTTCTGCAGGAAGAAGCGCCTTCCAACGGCCGCTTCATTCCGCCGGTTCAGAAGGGTGATCACGCCTGGATGTCAACGCCGCTGCCGGCCAGCGTGTTTTCAGCCCAGGAACAGCGTTGCCTCGCGGCGGGTGTCTATTTCGAGGCGCGCGGCGAGGAAACCCTCGGCCAGGCGGCAGTCGCACAGGTCATACTCAACCGCGTCCGCAACCCGACCTATCCCGATTCGATCTGCGGTGTGGTCTACCAGAATGAAAACTGGCGCAATTCCTGCCAGTTTTCCTTTGCCTGCGATGGCATTAAGGACCGCGTTGAAAGCCCCTCGCATTGGAAAACCGCTGAAGAAGTGGCACTCGCCGTCACCGCTGGCCGCATCTGGATCCCCGAAGTCGGCTCTTCGACCCATTATCACGCGACCTATGTGAAGCCGGGCTGGGCGCGCACGATGAAGCGCATGAAAAAGATCGGACTGCACATTTTCTACCGCACCTATGGCGGCGGCTGGAGCTGACGGCACAGGGGATTCGCCCCTGCCTTGGCGGCAATTGGCGCGGGCGGTTTGTCGCACTCACCTAAGCCATTGAAAATATTGTAATAATATCATCCCGATTCACGCGCGTCCCCGTCTTGACTGGATAGGGACGCCTAACTATGTTGCGCCCGACTTCGGAGCCCGGCGCCAGCGCGCCGTGTTTCCGGACGGGGAGGCAGGATAACCCATGTCTGGCAGCACAAATGTCTGACAGCAAGGGCGATCCCGGAAGCCCCGGTGCAGGCAAAGCCGGCGGCGATCTTGATCAGCGCAGGCAGTCGCTCGAATCTGCGCTTGCGCAGAAGAAAGCGGCGGAAAAGCCTGACAATGACGATGCAAACACCGGCTCGGCTGCCGGATTTGCAGCGGCCATGAAGCTTTCCAGCGAATTCATTGCTGGTGTGGTGGTTGGCGCGGCACTCGGCTGGTTCATTGACCGGTTTGCGGGAACATCGCCCTGGGGGCTGATCGTCTTCCTGCTGCTCGGGTTCGCCGCCGGTGTGCTCAATGTCCTGCGGTCAGCGGGAAAGGTGGCGTACAGAACGCTGCCGGAAGACAAGGGTCCCGGCCGGGACCAGCAATAGGCCGCAAGGCTTGCGATCGTGGCGCCGCTCAAGCGGCCAAAAGTGACGGGGACTGAAATTGGCTGCTGAAAAGGTTGACCCGATCCATCAGTTCCACATCAATACGTGGTTCCCGATCCATGTTGGCGGATATGATTTCTCGATCACCAATGCCTCGGCCTTCATGATCGTATCGGCGCTTGCCGCCGCCGGTTTCCTGATTTTCGCCGCCGCACCCAAGAGCCTTGTTCCGGGCCGCATGCAGTCCGTGGCCGAAATGGCCTATGAGTTTGTCGCCAACATGCTGCGCGATGCCGCCGGCACCCATGGCATGAAATTCTTTCCGCTGGTGTTTTCGCTGTTCATGTTCGTGCTGGTGGCCAACTTGTTCGGCATGATTCCCTATTTCTTCACCGCCACCAGCCAGATCATCGTCACTTTCGCGTTGGCGCTGTTGGTCATCGGCACCGTGCTGGTTTACGGGTTCTGGAAAAACGGCTTCCGCTTCCTCAAGCTTTTCGTGCCGCAGGGCGTGCCGGGCGTGCTCCTGCCGCTGGTTGTCGCCATCGAGGTGATTTCCTTCCTGTCGCGGCCGATCAGCCTCTCCGTCCGTCTTTTCGCCAACATGCTGGCCGGCCACATCACGCTGAAAGTGTTTGCGGGCTTCGTATTCTCACTTGGCTCCATGGGCGCCATCGGCATTGGCGGCGCTGTGCTGCCGCTTGCCATGACGGTTGCTCTGACCGGCCTCGAATTCCTGGTCGCCTTCCTGCAGGCTTATGTGTTTGCGGTGCTGACCTGCATGTATCTCAACGACGCCATTCACCCCGGCCACTGACGGCAGGGTTGTTTCACCGGCGGTTCGCCGCCAAACCGAAAAACTGGACACTTCAAGGAGAACCATCATGGAAGCAGAAGCAGCAAAGTACATCGGCGCCGGCATTGCATGCCTCGGCATGGGCGGCGCAGGCATTGGCCTGGGCACCATTTTCGGCAACTACCTGTCGGGCGCGCTGCGCAATCCGTCGGCAGCTGACGGCCAGTTCGGCCGCCTGATTTTCGGCTTCGCCGTGACCGAAGCCCTGGGCATCTTCTCGCTGCTCGTCGCCCTTCTTCTGCTGTTCGCCGTCTGATCCGGCAATCGCAGTGAATGGACCGGCCGCAAGCCTGCGGCCGGAATGGATTTGAGGAATTGGCGATGTTTGTGACACCCGCTTTTGCGGAAGATGCTGTCAAGCCCGCGGAAGGTGCAGCACCTGCGCCGGTCGAAGGGCATGCAGGAACCGAAGTGGCTGGCGGCGGCGAGCATGGCGGAGCGTTTCCGCCATTTGATCCGGCAAATTTCCCCTCGCTCCTTCTGTGGCTCGCCATCAGCTTTGGCGCGCTTTACATCCTGTTGAAGTCGGTCGCCATGCCGCGCATCGGCGGCATCATCGATGACCGCAACGGGCGCATCGCCAAGGATCTCGATGAAGCTGTCAAGCTCAAGGCCAAGTCCGACGTGGCGATGGCCGCTTACGAGCAGGGCTTGACCGAAGCCCGTTCGCGGGCCGGCAGGATCTCGGGCGAAGCCCGCGACAAGGCCAAGGCAGATGCCGAAGCCCACCGCAAGGCGGCCGAAGCTGAACTCGACGCCAAGCTCGGCGCTGCCGAAAACCGGATTGCCGGCATCAAGGCGTCGGCTCTCAAGGATGTTGGTGGCATTGCCGAAGAAACCGCAGGCCTGATCGTCAAGCAATTGACCGGTGCGGCCGTGTCGCCAGCCGACATTGCCGCTGCCGTCAAAGCCGCGCGGAAATAGGAGAGACCAATGGACGCCACTTCCTGGGCCACATTCTGGGCTTTCGCCGCCCTGGTGATCTTCCTCGGCATCGCCGTCTATCTCAAGGTTCCCGGCGCCATCGCCAAATCGCTGGATGACCGCTCGGCCAAGATCCGCAAGGATCTGGACGAGGCGCGCAAACTGCGCGAACAGGCGCAGGCGCTGCTGGCCGACTATGAAGCCCGCCGCCGCGAAGCCGAAAAAGAAGCAGGCTCCATCGTCGAGGCCGCCAAGCGCGACGCCGAGACCATGGTGGAAGACGCCCGCCGCAAGACCGAGGAATTCGTCCAGCGCCGCACGGCCATGGCGGAAACCAAGATTGCCCAGGCCGAGCGTGACGCGATCGCCGAAGTGCGCGCCAGCGCTGTTGACCTTGCTGTCGAAGCTGCCCGGTCTGTGATTTCCGGCCAGGTTGCGCCAAAGGCTGGCGGCGACATGTTCAAGTCCGCGCTCGACGCCATCAAGTCACGCATGAACTGAAAATCCATACATGCAGGAGCTTTCAGGCGCCGCTCTCACGAGCGGCGTTTTCGTTTGTGCGCAAAGGCGCAAAGCTCATTCGGTGGAGCCCGGGCACCGGGCCGTGTTCGCCAATTGCGGCCATATGCGCCGCTGCGCCATAGCCCTTGTGGCTCTCAAAGCCGTATTGCGGCCATTGCCCCCCGGCGATTTCCATCATCCGGTCGCGCATCACCTTGGCGACGATGGAGGCGGCGGCAATCGACAGCGAACGTTGGTCGCCTTTGATCACGGCGCGGCCCGGGACAATCAAGCCGGGCGGCACATCGCGGCCATCGGCAAGCGTAAAATCCGGCTGGACCGCAAGTGCGGTCACTGCTCTGCGCATGGCGTCGAGGCTTGCCTTGCGGATGTCGGTCTGGTCGATGGTCTGCGCGCTTGATGTGGCAAATGCCACCGAACGGGCCTTGGCCATGATGGCGCCAAATGCCGCCTCGCGCGCCTTGGCGCCCAGCCGTTTGGAATCATCCAGCCCGGGCGGAATGTCATCGGGATCAAGGATCACCGCCGCAGCCGCCACGGGCCCGGCCAATGGCCCGCGCCCGGCTTCATCCAGCCCGGCCACCGCCAGAAACCCCTGGCGCGCCAAAGCCTGCTCCAGCGCATAATCGGGGCGGTCGGCCAAGTCAAAAAGAGAGGGAGAACCGGAACGGGCGGGAGACATTGTGCGGCGATGCTCGCACCGGTCCCGGTTCTCCGCAAGGCCTTTCCCGGCGGGGTGCGGGAAAGGCGTCATCGGGCCTGCGGGGCGGGCAGGCCGGATTGGAACTTTAGAACAGCGTCATCTGCGCGCCCTGCGGCGGGCTGAAGAGGTCGGTCCTCAGCGAAAGACGCCTTTCGTTGAGACCAAGCCGCCGTGCGGCAATCTCGAAGCGCCGACCGATCTGCCAGGCATAGGGGCCTGCACCCTTCATGCGCTTGCCGAATTCGGCGTCATAATCCTTGCCGTCGCGCATCGAGCGGATCAGCGAAACCACATGCCTGTAGCGGTCCGGATAATGACGCAAGAGCCAGTCCTTGAACACCAGGCTCACCTCCTGCGGCAGTCTCAGCACGATATAACCGGCCTCGCGCGCGCCTGCCGCCTGGGCAGAATCAAGAATGCGCTCGATTTCGTGGTCGTTGAGGCCCGGAATCACCGGTGCGGCCATCACCGAGACCGGAATGCCCGCATCCGAGAGCCTGCGCATGGTTTCAAGCCGCAGCCCAGGGCTCGCCGCCCTCGGCTCCATGGCCCGCGCCAGCTTGCGGTCGAGCGTTGTTACCGAAAGCGCAACCTTGGCCAGTCCCTTGGCCGCCATGCGCGCCAGGATGTCGATGTCGCGCGCCACAAGTCCGGATTTGGTGACAATGCCGACCGGATGGTTGTGCGCCTCCAGCACTTCAAGAATTTCGCGCATGATTCGCCATTGCTTTTCCACCGGCTGATAGGGATCGGTATTGGTGCCTATGGCGATGGTGCGCGGCTGATAGCCCTCGCGCGCCAGTTCACGTTCCAGAAGCCGTGCCGCATCGGGCTTGGCAAACAGCTTTGTCTCAAAGTCCACGCCGGCCGACAGGCCCATGAAGGCATGGGTCGGCCGCGCAAAGCAGTAAATGCAGGCATGTTCGCAGCCCCTATAGGGGTTGATCGACCGGTCAAATGAAATGTCGGGCGAATCATTGCGGGTGATGATGGCGCGCGGCCGCTCGACCTGCACCTCGGTCTTCAGCGCCGGCAATTCCTCCAGCGTTTCCCAGCCGTCGTCAAACACATGCCGCGTCAGCGCCTCGAAGCGGCCGGTCGGGTTGACCGCCGCAGCGCGCCCGCGCAGTCCGCCGATCCTCAGCGCTTCGAGCGCTGCATTGGCATGGTCTGCCCGCATGTCCAGCGTTTGGCCCATCAGCGTTTGCACGATCTGGTTCATGGCTTGGTTCCCGACTCGCCGGTTCGATGAAACTATTCCTATGCATTAAGAAGGAACAAAGCAAGAACAATTTTGAATTTGCATGCCGCTGGCGAATTGACAGCCATTGCGCTATGCGGGCGTCATGCTGAGCGTCATCATCGAAACGAGGGATTGCGAGGAAGCGCTGGCCCGTACATTGGCCAGCCTGGTCGGCGCAGTGGTCGAAGGCGCTGTGCGCGATGTCATCATCGTCGATCTCGGGTCAACCGATTCCACGCTGAAAGTCGCCGAGCATGCCGGCTGCGCCCTTTCAGCCTCGCTTTCTGAGGCGCTGGCCCAGGCCAAATGCGATTGGCTCATATTGATCGAACCCGGCGCCCGGCTCAGCGACGGCTGGACGGACAGTGCTATTGCCCATGCCGCCCGGCACGCCCAGCCCGCCCATTTCACCCGCACGCGCGCCAGCCGGCCGGGCCTGTTCTCCCGCGTGTTCAACACCGCGCTCGCCAGCGGATTCCTGATGTCGAAGAAACAGGCGCTGACGCGGCTCAGGCAAAACAGCCATGCCGAAGATTTGGCGCGCGGCCTGTCGTCGAAGACGCTTGACGGCGAAATCGCCGCCGCGCCGAAGCGCTGACTGCTAGCCCCGCTTGAGGTGCTCGTCGAGCCGCGGCATGATTTCCACGAAGTTGCAGGGCATGTGCCGGTAATCGAGCTGGTCTTTGAGGATGTGATCCCAGCCATCCTTGCAGGCGCCGGGCGAGCCGGGCAGCACGAACACGTAAGTGGCATTGAGAACCCCGCCGGTCGCCCGGCTCTGGATGGTCGACGTGCCGATCTTCTCATAGGAAATCCGGTGAAACACCGCCGAAAACCCGTCCATGTGTTTTTCGAACAGCGGCTCCAGCGCCTCGGGCGTCACATCGCGGCCGGTAAAACCGGTGCCACCGGTGGTGATGATGGCGTCGATGGCCGGATCGTTGGACCATTGCGTCACGATGGCGCGGATTTCGCCAATGTCGTCGCGCACGATGGCCCGCGCCGCCAGCTTGTGCCCGGCGTCGGCAATGCGGTCCGCCAGCGTCGTTCCGGATTTGTCATTTTCAAGCGTTCGCGTGTCGGAAACCGTCAAAACGGCAATGCCGAGCGCGATGAATGGCCGTGTTTCGTCAATGCGTCCCATGAACGTCTCCAGATGGCGAAAGCAGCGTCGCCGCACAAAACCAGCCGCCATGGGCCTTGGAAATGGCAGCAGAGGCAGCATCCGCCTCCGCCATTGTGGCAAAAAGCCCGAAACAGGTCGCGCCAGATCCCGACATGCGCGCCAAAAGCGCAGTCTGGCCGGCGAGGGCGGCTAGCGCCTGACCGACTTCAGAGGTCAGCGCCATGGCCGGCGTCTGCAGATCGTTGCGCTGCCGGCCAACCCAGTCCGCAACGGCTGCAGTATCCTTGAAGGCCGGCAGCTTTTCGAGCCGCGGATTGAATTTGCTGGCAAGTGCGCCGAATACCGCAGGAGTTGACACCGGAACGGCTGGATTGACCAACACGCAGGGCAGGGCTGGAAATCCGCCCAACAGCGAAATCTCCGTACCGGTTCCGGTCGCCAAGAGCGGTTTCGCGGCAAGGCACATCGGCACGTCCGCGCCTAGCGCCGCGCCGATTTCCGCCAGGGTTTTGTGCGCAAGTCCAAGATCCCAATGGCTGTTCAGCGCCAGAAGCGTGGCCGCTGCATCGCTGGAGCCGCCGCCCAGTCCGGAAGCGACCGGCAGGACTTTATCAAGATGCAGCATGATCGGCGGGCACTTGCGCTTACCGGCAAAAGCCCGCAGCGCCTCGCGCGCTTTCAGCACCAGATTTCCGGCATCAAGCGGCACGGCTGCTGCAAATGGCCCGGTCACGGCAAAGCCGTCAACGGCGGCGTCATGGACGGAAACCTGGTCAGCCAGATCGGCAAAGGCGGCCAGCGTTTCAAGCCGGTGATAGCCATTGTCCATCAGCCCGGTGACATGCAGGGCGAGATTGATCTTCGCCCGCGCCGGGTAACGCGTCATTTCGGGCAAGGCTCAGTCCTTCGGCAGGCGGTATTCGCCGGTTTCGGGATCCTTGACCAGCGTGCCCATCGAACCGGCTTCGCGCTCGCGAGCCGCCTGCCTGGACTTCGCCGTAACCCGCTCGGCCTCACGCTTGAATGACTTGTAGCCATACCAGGCGATGATGCCTGCGGCGGCAAGCACGATCAGTTGCGGCATGGGCGTTCTCCCCGGTTGCAGGTTGTCATTTTATCGTGTTTTTGCGGACGTCATAGGCCAAATCGCGCCCAGAGCACGCGTTCTTCCGCCGCATCGGCAAATCCGCCTGCCGCTGCCGCCGCCATCTCGCCGGCCATTCCGGCCCCGAGGCCTGCACTCCGGCCCAGAAAACCGCGCGGCGCCGTCACCAGCTTGAAGCCGGTTTTTTCACCAAAGCGGGCTTTCAGGGTCTGGCGCATGTCGCCCAGACCATCGGCAAGACCGAGCGAAACGGCCTTTGCCCCGGTCCAGAAAGCGCCGGTGAACAGGTCGGGATCATCAGCCAGCCGTGTGCCACGGCTTGCTTTTACCAGGTTGATGAACACGTCATGGATTTCGAGCTGCAATTGCTTGAGCCGCGCCACGTCGGCCTCGTTTTCCGGCTTGAACGGATCAAGGATCGCCTTGTTCTGCCCGGCGGTATGCAGGCGGCGCTCGACGCCCAGCTTTTTCAGCGCTTCAACAAAGCCGAACGACGACGATACCACACCGATCGATCCGACAATCGATGAGGGGTCAACGAAAATTTCATCCGCCGCACAGGCGATCATGTAGCCGCCGGACGCGGCTGCATCTTCGGCAAAAGCGATGACTTTCTTGTTTTTCTCTTTCGCCAGGCTGCGGATGCGCTGGTAGATCAGGTTGGATTGCACAGGCGAGCCGCCCGGCGAATTGATGATGAGCGCCACAACCGGAGATTCTTTGAAGGCGAATGCCCGTTCAAGCACCGGCGCAACGGAGGCCAGCGACAATGTCGGCCGCAGCGGCCCGCCGCCCGCCATGATGGCGCCGCTCAGCCTGACAACCGGAATTGTCAAATCGCTTGACCGCCAGGCCTTGGGCAGGAACCGTTCGTAAAACCGCGCCACTTGCATGCTCCGCTTGAAATCTGCCGCTTGCATGTAGGCATGGTGCGGCGCAGTGCAAGCCGGATTGTCTGTGGTCAGGCCTTCAATTGCTGAACAGCGCCGCTTTGCCATCAAACACTGCCGCCGCTTCGGCGGTGAAATCCTGGCCGCTGCCCGCATGCAGAACCAGCCCCGGCAACATTTCAAGCGCTGCGCGTGAGCCTTTCGCCGCGCGAATGACAATGCGGATCGCTGCCTCTTCGCTCCGTGCGTGGATCGGCAGGATTTGAACCGCCCCAAACCGTCCGGCAAGGGCGCCAAGCATCTCAGGCAACAGCACCGGCCGCAGGATCATCGCCAATTGGCCGCGCGGCCTGGCAATCGCCGCCGCCGTTTTGACCCATTGGCCAAGCGCGCCA
>JBATMU010000094.1:0-2193 GCA_049289995.1 Rhizobiaceae bacterium
ATCTGTCGGTCGCTGACGCCGGACACGCTCTTCGCCACTTGCGTTGGCCCCAGTCCGGTACCATAGGCGAACGTCGTCAGTATTTGCCGGCGCTGCGCGTCTTCAATCTTGCTTTCATGGCCGGAGAGCGGCCCAAAGTACTGCCCCCAGTTCAGCCATCGCATTGTATCGCCGAGTACGTCGAGCATCGACAAGTCGAGTGACTGCAATTTCCGGGTCAAAGCGCTTTCAACGGCATCGAATCCCGCAGGGTCTGGTTTCTTGACGAGTTTCGCAAGCCTCGGTCGGCCATCGACAATATTGAAATAGGTGTTGCTCAGATAGTCGCCGTCAACTGCATTGGCGGCATCGACAAGCTGATTGCGCAAATGATCGATGAACGCTTTGCTCTCCATCGGCAGGCCAATCAATTCGCCATACTCCACCAATGCCTTCGTGCATTCCTCAATCGGCAGCAACTGTTCGCGGAAGTCCGAATAGATATCGCCGCCAGGTACGCAAATATCGGCGGACTTCAACTCCTGAACCAGTTGCCGGCAAACGCAAACCTCGAACTGCCGGCGATTCACTCGTGTCGGCACCGCCTTGTCGCTGCTCTCGCCGGTGACAAGCTTCCACCATTTTTCCGGTACCCAGTCCAAATCCTTCTGCGTTATGGCAACATCGCCCTTGCTGCCCAACGCGAGCCAATCAACATGGCGACGGTTGTTGGCGAGTACAAAGGCCAAGGCACGTTCAAAGCTCTTATCTTGACTGGTGGCGACCATGCGAAGCTTGGTCAGGATGCGGAACAACTCACTGCGACGGTTTTTAAAATGCTGCCACATGAAGCGGCATTCGTTCTTACCGCCATACTCAGCGTGGACACGCGAGAACTCGCATAAATCGGGGCGCTCGGTGACCAGTTGTTTAGCGCTGGTAATCTGATCATCTGCCGGCTGGTCGGACTGTAACAAAGTATCGAGCTTGGCAAAACGGCGCAGGATTTCGTCTGTTTTGTCTTGGTTGGCCGTCAAGTAGGTTTCCAGTTCTGCGTCGGCCAAGTGCTGCACTTTCATCATTTGCTTGCAAAAAACGTTGCACAAATCGTCGCTTACCCGCGCCAATTGCCGTTCGATCAAAGCCAGGGCGACGGCATAGCGCTTCTTCGCCTCCATATCCACCATGCTCGCGGCATCCAGGCTCAAGCCTTCAAGGGAGAGTTGATGCCGTTTGACCACAGGGATATTGCGCAACAATTCCTGATGACCGGCCAAGGCGGAGAGATCATCGTAGCGCGTCAATAATTCTCGCAATCCATTCAGACTCGCCTTGGGCGCATCCGTCTTGAGATCGTTCCACGGGCTGGTACGGGAACCCTCTTCGACCAAGAACAGGTCGTCGAGCAAGACGCGGTCAGCTTCTCTCAATCGCTCAAAAACGTCATGAAATAATGTCTGGTAGGTCGCGGCACGTTGTGCCTTGGCCTCGCGTAGCAACGTATCGAATGCCGGCAACTCGTACCGGTATTTGACCAGCATTTCGATCCCTACATTGACGATATCGGCCAAGTCCTCCTTGGTTAGCGCGGCATCTACTAATGCCTGGCATAACAGCTTGAACGCTTCGCTATCAAACGAGCGGACATCCAAGTAGCGACGAATGAGGCCCAGGTGCGTCTTACGTGTCCGTGAAACATCGTATTGCGCCAGTGCCTGTCGATCAACGGGTTGCTTTTCGATTTTCGCCAGGTGCTCGATGATCGCGTCCGGGATTTGCTCCGATGTCACAAAGTAACCCAGGCGCTGGAACGTCTTCAGCGAGAGAAGAAAACCTAATCGGGTAGTCTGTCCGCGTAGAACCTGTGCGCACAACGCGCGATCTTCCAGAATCGGCGTATAGGAAACTCTGATTAAGTCCCAAAAACTTGTAAAATATGCGGTAGATCGTAACCACTGCAAGGGAGCACATTGATGAAACAATTAGGCTTGTCGATTCCGTTATTTATCAAGAGACCAAAAGTAACACGTCGACAAAAGTTTCTCGAAGAAATGGAGCAAGTGATTCCTTGGGCAGAGTGGACGAATCGGATCGCGCCGCACTAT
Source organism: Rhizobiaceae bacterium (assembly GCA_049289995.1). GTDB lineage: Bacteria > Pseudomonadota > Alphaproteobacteria > Rhizobiales > Rhizobiaceae > JBATMU01. The sequence goes on from JBATMU010000094.1 coordinate 2,085, forward strand.
CCGGTAGCAGGATTAGGACGCAAGCCATTTGAGCTGGAAGTGATGCTGCGGATTCATATGATGCAACAATGGTTTGGTTATTCAGATCCGGGGATGGAAGAAGCGTTAC
>JBATMU010000095.1:0-21425 GCA_049289995.1 Rhizobiaceae bacterium
GCTGGTTTCCACCGGCTCGCCCTTTGAGAAAGCGGCGGGCTATTCGCGCGCCGTCGCCGAGGATGATTGGTGCTTTGTTTCGGGCACGACCGGCTATGACTATGACACCATGACCATGCCCGAGAGCGTGGAAGCGCAGGTGCGCAACATTTTCGGCACCATTGCCCACGCGCTGGGCGAGGCGGGGTTTTCGCTCGAAGACGTGGTGCGGGCCCGCTACATCATCACCGATCCTGCCTATCAGGACGCAGTGTTTGCGGTGACCGGCGAGATGCTGAGCGACATCCGCCCGGCGGCGACAATGATCATCGCCGGGCTGATCCGCCCGGAAATGAAGGTTGAAATCGAGGTGACTGCGAAAAGACGCCGCTGATCCGGGTGCTTGCGCGGACGTGAGCTTGCCGCTAGCAAGGCGCAAATTTCCCGGAGTGACATCATGACCACACGCAATTTGTTTCTGCTTCCCGGCGACGGCATCGGCCCCGAGGCCATGGCGGAAGTCCGCAAGCTGATCGCCCACATGAACAAAGCCGAGAAGGCCGGGTTCGTCACCGACGAGGGCCTGGTCGGCGGATCGGCTTATGATGCGCATGGCGCGGCGATTTCCGATACCGACATGGCAAAGGCGATGGCGGCGGATGCGGTGCTGTTTGGCGCAGTCGGCGGGCCGAAATGGGATGCGGTGCCCTATGAGGTGCGGCCGGAAGCCGGTCTCTTGCGGCTGCGCAAGGACATGCAGTTGTTTGCCAATCTCAGGCCGGCCATCTGCTATCCGGCGCTGGCTGCCGCCTCGTCGCTGAAGCCCGAGGTGGTGGAAGGCCTCGACATCCTGATCGTGCGCGAATTGACCGGCGGGGTGTATTTCGGCGAGCCGAAGACCATCACCGATCTCGGCAATGGCCAGAAGCGGGCCATCGACACCCAGGTTTATGACACTTTCGAGATCGAGCGCATTGCCGGCGTTGCCTTCGACATGGCGCGGACCCGCGGCAACAAGGTGTGCTCGATGGAAAAGCGCAATGTGATGAAATCGGGCGTGTTGTGGAACGAGGTGGTGACCGCCACCCACAAGGCGAAATATCCCGATGTGGAATTGACCCACATGCTGGCCGATTCGGGCGGCATGCAATTGGTGCGCTGGCCCAAGCAGTTTGACGTGATCGTCACAGACAACCTGTTCGGCGACATGCTGTCTGACATTGCCGCCATGCTGACCGGTTCGCTCGGCATGCTGCCGTCGGCTTCGCTCGGTGCGCCGGACCCGGTGAGCGGCAAGCGCAAGGCGCTGTATGAACCCGTGCATGGCTCGGCGCCTGACATTGCCGGGCGCGGCATTGCCAATCCGATCGCCATGATCGCCTCGTTTGCCATGTGCCTGCGCTATTCGTTCGGCATGACCGAACAGGCCGCGCGGCTGGATCAGGCGGTTGCCGATGTGCTGAATGCCGGCCTGCGCACCGGCGACATCATGTCCGACGGCATGACCCAGGTGAACACCGGCCAAATGGGTGACGCGGTTCTGGCGCGCTATTCCGCGCTGGCGGGCTGAGCAAGCCTGCCTGAAAGCGGCGGGCCTGAGACGCCGGGCCGCAGGGACCGGCGCCTCAAAAATGCGCTATTGAGCATCCCGAACCGGGCATGAACGCCCGGTTTGGTTTGCACGGAGAAGGCGCATGCGGTTCGGGCGTTTGGCAGTCTTGCTGTTCTGGATTTTCGGGTTGGCCGGTGCGGCCCGGGCCGAAGTCCTTGTCCTTGTCCATGGCTATCTGGCCTCGCCAATCAATTGGCGGACATCCGGCGTGGCTGCCGCGCTGGCCGCGGAAGGGTGGCGAGACGCGGGCCATCTGGCGCTCGGGCCAAACGGGGTGATGCTGCCACCGCCGGTCACTGGCCGGCGCTTTCATACCATTGACCTGCCGAACGAAGCGCCGATCGCCGTGCAGGCTGAGCTGATTTCGCTGCATGTCGCGGCGCTGACGGCGCGCGACAAGGACGAAAAAATCATCCTTGTCGGCCATTCGGCCGGCGGGGTGGCGGCACGCATGGCCATGGTCATGGCGCGCAATCCGGCCATCAAGGGCCTCGTCACCATTGCCAGCCCGCATCTGGGATCCGGGCTTGCCAGCAAGGCATCGGTGCTTTCCAACAGTCCGGTCGGGTGGGCTGCGCCGTTGTTCGGGGCCGGCACGCTGGCCCGCTCCGGCGCGCTTTACCGCGATCTTGGCGAAGAGAGCCCATGGAACCTCGTCGGCTGGCTCAACCGGCAAGTGCATCCCAAGGCGCGCTATGTTTCGGTGATCCGGTCCGCAGACGGCTCGGCCGTCTCCGGCGACCGCGTTTCGCAAGCCTGGCGGCAGGATCTGCGCATGGTGCCGGCGCTAAGGGGATTGGCCGAGGGCGTGGTCACCCCGGCCGGACACGGGCTGGTTCCCGCTGATGGCAAGCTGGTGTCGGATATCGTCAATTCGTTCGGGCTGGCGCTTGATGTTGCGGCCGGGCCTGCGGTGAAATAACGCAAACCGGCCGGCCCCGCGTTTTCGACAAGGCCGATTGCAATCGTCGATTGTACGTGCCATTGCAGCCTCGGGGAGTTTTCCGGGGCAAAGATCATGAAGAAAACGGCGATACTGGCTGTGCTGTTGTTGGCGGGCTGCGCCTCGGTAACGCGCGGCACCAATGAGGACGTGCGGATCGAAACCACGCCAGCCGACGCGGTCATAACCACCTCGCTCGGCAATGGCTGCCCGTCATCGCCCTGCGTGGTCAGCGTCAAGCGCAAACAGGAATTCACCGTCACCGCGATGCGCGAGGGCTATGAAACAGCAATTGTCGAGGTCAAGACCAAGGTGTCAGGCAAGGGGGCGGCCGGTTTTGCCGGCAATGTTGTGGCCGGCGGGGTGATCGGCATGGGCGTGGATGCGGCCAATGGCGCGGCGCTCGACCATGTGCCCAACCCGGTCATCATCGTCATGACGCCAACCGGAACGGCACCTGTTGCGCCGCTGGCGGCTCCGGACGCGCCGAAGCCGGAAACAGTGCCAGCGCCCAAACCCGCCAAGCCGACGGCAAAGCCGGTTTCCTGAATCAGACCTTGATGCCTGCCGGCACCGGCCCGTATTTGTTTTCGAACTTCTGCGAAGGCATGAGCGCGAAAACCAGGAGGATCAGGTTGCCGATATAAGGGATGAAAAACAGCAGATAGAACCAGCCCGACAGGCCGAGATCATGGATGCGGCGCACCATGACCGAAATCGACGGGATGAAAAAGACCAGCATGACCAGAACAACAAGCGCAATGGTCACCGGCGGATAATCCTCCAGCGTGCCCGAGGACGAATCCGCGGCCATGCCGATGCCGACAGCTGCAATCAGCGCCAACATGGCAAACAGCGCAAAGGACCAATATTCCTTGCGCCGCGCCCGCCCGGAAAAATTGGCGAAATGCGAGGTCATGACCTTCTTGAAATAGCCGAACAGGCCGAGCGCCTCGCCCGGATCGGCGGCGCGGCCGAACTGGACCGGAGCGCCGGAGATCACGAAAATTTCCAGCGCCTGATTGCGGTCGGCGCGGAAATCCACCCTTGTGCCTTTGCCGACTGCCACCAATTGGGCCATGGCGGAGCGTTCAAACAGGTAGCGTTCGCCGTCATCGCCGGAAATATAGCCGCGACCGGCATTGTCGTCATAGTGCAGGACTTCGCCGCGCATGGCCGCCTCCGCTGATTTGCCCCGGGCGCAGGGTCTGGAAACGGCGCGGCGATGTCAAGACGGGCCATGCGTTGACTCCCGCCGGGAAATCCGGCAAGAGCAGCCCGCATTACAGGACTGACACCATGCGCGCGCTGCTGATCGCCTTTTTCGGACCTTCCGCCGGACATCCGTTCCGGGGATTGCGCGCGCCTGCCAAAACTTCCACGGCCAAAACGACCACCAAAACGGTCTGACTTCCCTGGCCTGCCCGATCCTCCCCGGGGCTGATGCCGGGGATGGACGGCGCCGCGTTGTGCGGTTCCGGTTCAGGGGAGCGATGAACAGGGATTGATCCAATGGGTTTCAAGGTAGCGATCGCCGGCGCCACGGGCAATGTGGGCCGTGAAATGCTCAACATTCTCGAAGAGCGCGGCTTTCCGGTTTCGGAAGTGGTGGCTTTGGCTTCGCGCCGCTCGCTCGGCACCGAAGTCGCCTTCGGCGACAAGACGCTGAAGGTGAAGGTGCTGGACAATTACGATTTTTCCGACACCGACATTTGCCTGATGTCGGCGGGCGGGGCGATCTCCAAGGAATGGTCGCCGAAGATCGGCGCGCAGGGGTGCGTGGTGATCGATAATTCCTCGGCCTGGCGCTATGACCAGGACGTGCCGCTGATCGTGCCGGAAGTGAACCCCGATGCGGTCGCCCAGTTTTCCCGCCGCAACATCATCGCAAATCCCAATTGCTCGACGGCCCAGCTTCTGGTCGTCTTGAAGCCCCTGCATGATGCGGCAAAGATCAAGCGCGTGGTGGTCTCGACTTATCAATCGGTGTCGGGCGCGGGCAAGGAAGGGATGGACGAATTGTTCACCCAGACGCGCGCGGTGTTCGTGGCCGATCCGATCGAGACCAAGAAGTTCACCAAGCGCATCGCCTTCAACGTGATCCCGCATATCGATGTGTTCATGGAAGACGGCTACACCAAGGAAGAATGGAAGATGGTCGCCGAGACCAAGAAGATGCTCGATCCGAAGATCAAGCTGACGGCAACCTGCGTGCGCGTGCCGGTGTTCATCGGCCATTCCGAATCGGTCAATATCGAATTCGAGCGCCCGATCTCCCCGGAAGAAGCGCGTGAATTGCTGCGTGACGCACCCGGCGTGCTGGTCATCGACAAGCACGAAAACGGCGGCTATGCGACGCCGGTGGAATGCGCGGGCGACGACGCCACCTATGTCAGCCGCATCCGCGAGGACGCCACGGTTGAAAACGGCCTGGCGCTGTGGATCGTCTCGGACAATCTGCGCAAGGGCGCGGCGCTGAATGCCGTGCAGATCGCCGAGCTTCTGGTCGCCAAGGGGCTGATTACGCCCAAGGCAAAAAAGGCGGCATGACCGCAGAACGGGGACAGGCCATGGCCAGCCATGCAAACCGCAAACGCAATGGCATGGCCTTTGGCGTGGACCCGACCCGCAAGCAATTCTATTCGCTTCGGCAGGCGCGCTATGACCGGCTGGGCGAACAGGTGGCCGAACTTGGCCATCAGTTGCTGAAGGAAAAAGGCCGCAAGGCCGACGTGCTCGACATCGGGCCCTGGGACGGGGTGATGCTGCGGCATCTGGAAGGCCATGGCGGGCTGGAGGCGGTCAACTATTCAGCCGCAGATCTGGCGCTTTACGAAGGCTTTTACGGCAAGGCGCACATCAAGCGCTTCTTCCCCGGCAATCTGATGGACGGTTATCCGGAAATCGAAAGCGAAGCCTATGACGTGGTGGTCTGCGAACAGGTGCTCGAGCATCTGTCCGAAACGTCCAACGCCATCAAGACGCTGGAGCGTGTTCTGCGGCCGGGCGGCACGCTGATTGTCGGCGTGCCGATCTTCATGCCGCCGCTGCACCTGATCCGCCATTGGGGCCAACCGCGCTGGGACCGGATTTTCCCGCCCGGCAAGGTGCGCGGCCATCTGCAGAGCTTTTCGGCAGCGTCCATCAAGGCACAGTTCGCGGCGCTGACATCGCTTGAAATGACCGATATCCGCGGTTTCCGCATTTTCTCGGGCGGGGTGTTTGCGCCGCTTGAGGAAAAGGAATGGTGGTGGCGGCTGGCGCGGGCGGCAGGGCGGATGGCGCCGAGCTTGTGCGTGGAAATCCAGATCACCTACAAGAAGCCGCTGAAGGGCTGAGGCGGATCATACCGGCTGCGGAACAAGCCAGCGGAAACGCCGGAGAAGCGGCGGATGCCGTCAGCGGTTTTTCAACAGGGGACCGATCGTTTCAATCCGGTTTGTCCAGACATAGCCGTCAAAATTTGCAGGAACCCTGGCCAGCAATTCCGGCGTGTCGATGCCGGATGAAAATCCGCCGCCGCCATAGGGTCCGAGCAGGATGACTGCCGTGCCTTGCGCCTTGAGGCGGCTCGCCAGCCGGTGCGGCCAGCCCCACAGCAGCGGCGCAAAATTGACCGGCACCGCCAGCAATTGCCCGCGGCAGGCGTGGGGAACGTAACCTGACCAGCCGGTCAAGAGGTAACGCCAGCCGCAGGCGACGAGTGACGCCTTGTCGTAACCGGGCAGGCCGTGCGCCATCGCGGCACGGGTAGGCTCCCTGCCGCCATAGACGCCGAAAGCCGCGTCACGGGCAGCCGGATCGCTTTTCAGAAGCGCCGCCAATGCCTCGCCTTCCTCGGTGCGCCTGCTCTTGAAATTGATCAGGAAGCGTTTGCCCGGGAGGGCGTTGAAAATTTCAGGCAGCGTTGCGATCAATCCGGCGCCCTTGCCGCGCAAAGGAAAAGTCTTGCCGCCATCGGACGTGTAGCCAAAACCGGCATCAAGAATTCGCAGCGCCGCCATCTGCGTTTGTTCGGTCACGCCGCTGCCATTGGTCCGGCAATCAAGCGTCCAGTCGTGAAAAACCGCGAACTGATTGTCCGGCGTCAGATGCACGTCAAGCTCGACAACATCGGCGCCGGCGGCAAAGGCGGCCCGCATCGAGGGAATGGTGTTTTCGATGAATGCGTGGCGGGGAGGATCAATGATCGCCGCCGTGCAGGTGTCGTTCTCGACGCTGTTCAACGGAAATGTCTGGTGAACGCCGCGGTGGGCAAGCAAGCGGGTTACGCCGCCCGGCGCATTCAAGGATGTATTGCCCGCCCAAAGCAGTGTGGCAGCCAATGAAAGCACAGCGGCGGATTTGACCGGAAAGCGCACGCCGCCTGATAGGGAGGCAATTTGGCGAAAGCTTGTTTGCAGATCAGGCCAGGCCGCGTTTTTCCATCATGGCCTGCGGTGTCGGCATGCGGCCGCGAAAGGCCGTGTAGAGCGCCTCCGGATCGGCGGAATTGCCCGCCGCATAGATATGGCGGCGCAGCTTTTCGGCGGTTTCGGGATGGAAGGCATCGCCCGTTTCCTCAAAGGCGGCGAAAGCGTCGGCATCGAGCACTTCCGACCAGAGATAAGAATAATAGCCGGCTGAATAGCCGTCGCCGGAAAACACATGGGAAAAATGCGGGGTGCGGTGGCGCATGGCGATGGAAGCGGGCATGCCGAGGCTGGCGAGCGTTTCGGCCTCGAAGGCGGCCACATCCTGCGGCGCATCGGTCCGGGAATGGAAGGCCATGTCGACAAGCGCGGACGCGGTAAATTCGACCGTGGCGAAACCGGCGCCAAACGTGCGGGCGGCTTTCAGCTTGTCCATCAGAACCTGCGGCATGGGCTCGCCGGTGACATGATGGCGGGCATGTTTTTCAAGGATTTCCGGCACGGTCAGCCAATGCTCGAACAGCTGCGAGGGAAGCTCGACAAAATCACGCGATACGGCGGTGCCGGACAATGACGGCCAGGTGACATCGGACAGCATGCCATGCAGGGCATGGCCAAATTCGTGAAACAGGGTGCGGGCCTCATCGAGCGACAGGAGCGCGGGCTGGCCTTCGGCAGGTTTGGCGAAATTCATGATGTTGTAGATGATGGGCGCAAGCGGCGAGGCGAGCTTGCGGGCCGATTGCAGCGCGCTCATCCAGGCGCCGGAGCGTTTGGACGGCCGCGCGAAATAATCGGCGAGAAAGATTGCGCGAAGCGATCCGTCAGGGTCGCGCACTTCAAAGGTCCGAACATCGTCATGCCAGCCCGCCACATCCTTGCGTTCGGTGAAGCTGAGGCCGAACAGGCGCGAGGCCACGTCAAAACAGGCGGCGATGATGCGTTCGAGTGACAGATAGGGCTTGAGCGCGGCCTCGTCGAAGGCGAAGCGCTCGGAGCGCAGCTTTTCGGCGAAATGCCGCCAGTCCCATGGGGCAATGGCATGATTGCCGCCTTCGGCAGCGGCGAGGCGCGCGAGTTCGGATTCGTCTTCAAGCGCGCGGGCCCGGGCTTTTTCCCAGACCGGGCTCAGAAGGTCCATCACCGCTTGCGGGGTCTTGGCCATGGTGTCGTCAAGCTTCCAATCGGCAAAGGTGGAAAAGCCGAGCAGGGCGGCCTTTTCCGTGCGCAGGACCAGGGTCTCCATGACGACCGGGCGGTTGTCGGTTTCGCCTGGCGTCTCGCCGCGGGCGATGAAGGCGGAAAACGCCTGTTCGCGCAGGTCGCGGCGCGTGGAGAACGCCAGAAACGGCTCCATGACCGAGCGCGACAGCGTGACGGCAAAACGGCCCGGCGCGCCGCGCGAGGCGGCAGCGGCGGCCATGGAGGCGGCAAGAAAATCGGGGATGCCCGCCAGATCAGCTGCGTCAAGCAGCAAAGCCCAGTTCTGCTCATCGGCCAGCACATTCTGGCCGAAGCGCGCGCCCAGCACCGACAGACGCTCATTGATTTCGGCAAGGCGTGTCTTTTGGGCGGGACCCAAATTGGCGCCGGAGCGGACAAAGCGCTTGAAGGTACGGTCAAGCACGCGGGCGGTTTCGGCGTCCGTTGCCGGTGCAGCGGCATGCAGCGCCTTGATGCGGGCAAACAGCGGGGCGTTCATGATGATGGCGGTGAAATGCCGAGAGAGTTTCGGGGCGAACTCGCGCTCCAGCGCCTGGATTTCCTCGCTGGTATGGGCGCCGGCCAGACACCAGAACACCGCGGAGACATGCGACAGCGCTTCGCCAGCCAATTCCAGCGCGGCAAGCGTGTTTTCGAGTGTCGGGGGTTCGGGATTGGCGGCGATGGCTTCGATCTCGGCGGCATGGGCGGCAAGGGCGGCGTCAAAAACCGGACCGAAATCATCGGTGCGGATCTTGTGAAAATCCGGCAGGCCGAGCGCGGCGTCCCAATGGGTGAGCGCGTGGCGGGAAAGGTTGATGGCGGGCATATGGTTTTCCTTGCGATGCAGCGGATTTAGGCAGATGGCGGCGAACCTGCAAGGGCTTGACGGCAGGCAATCCCGGGAATTACTAAGGCAGCCTTATCAATAGGAGCGCCCATGCCGCGCCTTGATCCCGACACGCTGGGTTTTCTGATCACCGATTGCGCCAGGCTGATCCGCGCGGCCATGGACCGCGAGATTGCCGCCTCCGGACTGCAGCTGACGCCGGGCGAGGCGCGGGTGCTGGCGCATGCGGCGCGGGCCGGGAGCGTTCGCCAAAACGAATTGGCACTCAGGGCGGGCATCGACGTCATGAGCGTTTCGGAGTTTCTGGATGCGCTTGAAAGCAAGAACCTTGTGCGGCGGGACGCTGATCCGGCCGACAGGCGGGCCAAGCTGGTCAGCGTGACGGATGCGGCCGGCGATGTGCTCGACCGCATGGGCGAAGCGGGTTCTGCGGTGCGGGCCGTAGCGGCGAAAGGCTTTTCCGAAGCGGAATGGGACGCGGTGAAGGCGGCGCTGAAGGCAGTGCGGGCCAATCTGACAGCTGACGTGCGGCAGCCATGAACGGCACCGGCATGCCCCTGATGAGCGAGCGCCGGGTCGGGCTGATCGGCGCGCTTTTGGCGGCGATCGGACCCGTGTCGATGGCTCTCTACACGCCCGCCATGCCGGTAATCGCCGAAGCGTTCGGTTCGACCGATGCAGCAATCAAGCTGACGCTGTCGCTATACTTTGCCGGCTTTGCATTTGCGCAGCTGATTGCCGGCCCCTTGTCTGACGGACTTGGCCGCCGGCCGGTGACGCTCGGCTTCATGGGCATTTATCTGGCAGCGTCCGTGGCGGCGCTGTTTGCCGACAGCGCCAACATGCTGATTGCAGCGCGCTTCATGCAAGGCTGCGGGGCGGCAGTGGGCATTGCCGTGTCGCGGGCTTTGGTGCGCGACCTGTTCACCGGGGCGGCGGCGGCGCGGATCATGAACCTGATCGGCATCATCCTGGCGATCGGCCCGGCGCTGTCGCCAACCATTGGCGGGCTGACGCTGAACGGGTTCGGCTGGCATGCTATTTTCCTGCTGATGGCCGCGCTTGGCGTCATCATCATGCTGGTCACGGTGTTTTCGCTGCGCGAGACGGTGACGGCGGATGTCTCCAGGCTCTCGCCACGGGCGCTTTTGGCCTCCTACCGGATGATCCTGTCTGATCCGTTGTTCCTGGCGGCCAGCCTGACGATTTCCGGCACATTGGGGGCGATCTATGCACAGGCGACGATCCTGCCGTTCCTGATGATGAACGTCATCGGCCTGACGCCGACGCAGTTCGGGCTGACCATGATGATCCAGTCCGGCAGCTTTCTGGCAGGCTCTTTGGCGACACGTTATCTGATGGCGCGATGGGGCGCTGAAAAGCTGGTGGCGCCGGGGCTGGTGATGACGGGTGCGGCGAGCCTGGCGCTGTTTTTCCTGCTTACGGTGCACGGCGCATCGTTCATGGCGGTGATGGGGCCGGTGGCGCTGTTTGCGGCGGGGATTGCCTTTGTCATGCCGGCCATGAGCATGGCGGCGCTCAAGCCGTTTCCGTCCAATGCCGGAGCAGCAGCGGCGCTGATGGGCTTCATGCAGATGGCGGCGGGCCTCGGCGGCGGATTGCTGTCAGGTCTGATCGGCGATCCGGTCCTGTCGATGGCGGTCATCATTCCCGGCTTCGGACTGACGGCGAGCCTCGCCTATGTCTTGTGGCGGCGGCTTAGAGCGCTTCAGGATCAAATGGAAACAGTTTGATGGCATGGATTTTACGCTCCGGCGAGGAGAATACCGCAGCGCGATGCAGGCATCGTGCGAGGATTTCGACAGTGAGGGCGGTTTTCGGGTTTGCCCGACGAAGCGTCCAGTGGACGTTTCGCCGGCGCTCTAGCGTTGCGGTTCGTTCGCCTGGATGAAAGCGTGGAAATAGGCAAAAGACGGAACAGCCACGTTTCCGCCCGGCTTCAATCCGGCGACGGATCCCAGATCGGCTGCGAAGTTGTGGCAATTGAAGCGGTTGAGACTCCAGCGCGGCGGATGGGCCAGCGCGGCTCTGGCCTTGGCCAGCAGCCGTTTGTACTGAGTGGCTGTCAACGAAACACGATAGGCGTTGATGACCGGAAACCGGCAATCCTTGCCGGACGGCGTAACGGCAGACGCGACCGAATGATCGGGCGAACGGTGGGCATCACGCAGATAATGCTGCGGATCGAGACCGATGTAATGGCGCGTCAGTGGATTTCCTGCCGCATCCAGCCTGCCAAAAACCATATACATGTGTCCGGGGAACCACTGGCGGGAAGGGCGTTGGCGGAATTCGACATAAGCCGGATCGCCCTTGCGGAGGCGCGCCGCAGTCAATCGCGCCGGCTTGCCATTAGGCTTGCCGTAAGCAGTGCAGGAAAGCGAAGACAGGCCGGCCTCCATTGGTGCGAATTTGGGTTCGCCGGCATTCGCCGCCGCGCCGGCGACGGTTAATGCCAAGGCGAGGATGAGACGAAGCGGCATGATATGTCCAAGCAGCATGACGGGATGGTGAGTAGTCTCGAATTCTTACGGGCTTGCGACGGCGGGCCGCCGGCCAGCCTCGACTATGTCTTCTTGCGGCGGCTCATGGGTGCTTGAGCGGCGTCCCGCAGGCGGTCGCGGACCGATTGCCACAGAAGCGAAAACGACTGGAAGCCCTCATCGGTGATCTCGTCGGTGTCGAGGGCGACGACGACCGAGCGCAGGATGTCCGAATGGCTGGCCTGAAGGGCGGCAAGCTCGGCGGGCGAGGCGATGGCGTCGATCTTCCGGTCGAGTTCGAGCAGCTGGTAATTGTAACGGTCGGCGCGGTTTTTCTGGCTGGAAAGAAAGCGAGATTTGAGCGCCAGAAGCCCGGATATGGCCATGGCGGCCAGCGTGATCAGCAGGCCGATCTGATCGGTATAGGCCTCAAACACACCGGGTTTTTCGCGGTCGTAATAGGCGCTGGCGCCGTCATGCAGGGCGACGGACAACCCGTCGCCGGGAGCGGCAATGGCGGCGGAAAGCGGAAAACGCAGGGCCAGATCTAGCCGGTGCTCAAACAGGATCGAGGTCAGTTCGCGGATGGCCTTTTCCGGCACATCAGCGCGGCTGACCAGAACCCGGTCAACGACGGCCGTCGGCGTATCATGCGCAGGAACCGCTGACGCGCCGGTGAAGGCGCCGGCCGGAATGTCGCCGGCCCGCAGGAAGGGGCGTTTCAGGCTGATGGCCTCGGCCTGGCTGACCGGCAGATAGCGCAGCTCGCGCTTCTTGAGCTGGGCATCCTCAAACAGCCGCACAAGCTGGGGGTCGCGCAGCGAGCGAACGGTGAACATGGCGTCAAAATCACCGGCAAGCAGGCCGCGCTTGGCCTCGGCAAACGGCATGGCTCGCCAGGAAATGGCATCAAGCGGCAGGTCGTAATGATCGGCGACCACAAAAAACGACCGGTTGGCGTCGGTGCCGAATTCGGGAATGGCGATCCTCAGGCCGCGCAGGTCATTGACGTCAAAGGCCCTGAGCCCGCCCTGCACGAGAAACTGGAAATAATCCGGATAGAGAACCGCCACCATGCGCACATCGGCGACAACCGGCGTGTCAGCACGGATGGCGGCAAGATCGATGGCGCGGGAATTCAAAAGCGAAATGCTCTGGGAGGAATCCCGGCTGGGGCGAACGGCAATGCGCAGCGTATCGGAATGGCGCTCGGCAACATCGGCGATTTCGCGGATGAGCGCATAGCCGTCGGACCCGAGCGGGCCGCCGCCGATGGTGAGCGTCACCACTTCGTTCTGCTCGCGCTGCCATGACAGCCATGCTGCGGCGGCTAGCCCGGCCAGCGCCAGCAGAAGGGCGACGATGAAGGCCGTGCGGAAGCGCGCCGCCCGCGAGCGGGCGTTGGCTTTCTGCGTTGGCGCGCTCGCCCTGTCGTCCATCCGCCACCCCCCAATCCGCAAGTGTTGGCCGATCAGGCGGGCAAGGTCAAATGCGGCGCATTGACCTAAGCCGGTGAAGGTTGCGCGCGTTGGCCTGCCCAATTGCCGCGCTTGCGCGCCTGATTTGCCTAATTGCCGCGCTTGCGCGCGGCGAGCGTGCGCAGCCTCAGCGCATTGAGCTTGATGAAGCCGGCTGCATCCTTCTGGTCATAGGCGCCGCCATCATCTTCGAAGGTGACAAGCAGGTCGGAATAGAGCGACTTCTTGGAGCGGCGGCCGCTGACGATGACATTGCCTTTGTAGAGGGTCAGGCGGACATCGCCTTCGACCTCGTCCTGGCTCTTGTCGATGAGCGCCTGCAGCATTTCGCGTTCGGGCGAAAACCAGAAACCATTGTAGATCAGCTCGGCATAGCGCGGCATGATCTCGTCCTTGAGATGGGCAGCGCCCCGGTCAAGGGTAATGGATTCGATGGCGCGGTGGGCGGCCAGAAGAATGGTGCCGCCGGGGGTTTCATAGACGCCGCGCGACTTCATGCCGACGAAGCGGTTTTCAACCAGGTCAAGCCGGCCGATGCCATTGTCGCGGCCAAGGTCGTTGAGCGCGGTCAGGATGGAGGCCGGTGACAGCGCCTTGCCGTTCAGCGCAATGGCGTCGCCCTTTTTGAATGAAATCTCGATTTCGGTCGGTGTGTCGGGCGCGTCCATCGGCGAGACGGTGCGCTGGAACACGTATTCAGCCGGTGCGGTCCATGGATCTTCCAGCACCTTGCCTTCAGAAGACGAGTGCAGGAGGTTGGCGTCCACCGAGAACGGGGCTTCGCCCTGCTTGTCCTTTGGCACCGGGATCTGGTGATCGCGGGCGAAATTCATGAGGTCGGTGCGCGACTTGAACTGCCAGTCGCGCCATGGGGCGATGACCTTGATATCAGGGTTGAGCGCAAATGCCGACAATTCGAACCGCACCTGGTCATTGCCCTTGCCGGTGGCGCCATGGGCAATGGCATCGGCGCCGGTTTCCCGGGCAATGTCGACCAGATGCTTGGAAATGAGCGGGCGGGCAATCGAGGTGCCGAGCAGGTAAAGGCCCTCATATTGTGCATTGGCGCGGAACATTGGGAAGACATAGTCGGCGACGAATTCCTCGCGGACATCCATTATTCGGATGTCCTTGATGCCCATCAGCTCGGCCTTGTGGCGGGCCGGCTCAAGCTCGCCGCCCTGGCCGAGATCGGCGGTGAAGGTGACGACTTCGGCGTCAAGTTCGGTCTGCAGCCATTTCAGGATGATCGAGGTGTCCAGACCTCCCGAATAGGCCAGCACGACCTTTTTGACGCCCTTCCATTTCGACATTTTCAGCTCCGCAAGGTTTGGGCCGCAAAAGTGCGGTATTTCATTTGCGGCCCTTTTAGCAGGAAGCGCGCATGCGGCAAGCCAAAGCGCCGAAAGAACGGCTTGCCTCGGGCAAAGCCTTTGGCATAGCAAGGACCGCGAATTGCGGGAGACGAAAATGCCATTTCTGCCGGATGTTTCAACGCTGCTGCAGTTTGCGCTGGCGACCATCATCATCACGCTGACGCCGGGTCCGGACATGACGCTGTTTGTCGGGCGCGCTTTGTCATCGGGACGGGCGGCGGGTTTTGCCTGCATGACCGGCGCGCTGACCGGCATTGTCATTCACACCTCGCTGGTGGCGCTGGGGCTATCAGCGCTGATCATTGCCGCGCCATCGGCGTTTCTGGCGCTCAAGCTGGGCGGCGCAGGCTATCTGTTGTGGCTGGCCTATCAGGCGCTGAGACATGGCTCGGCGTTTTCGCCGGGCGACGGCAAGGGCCGTGAGCGCAGCCTGATGACCCATTGGCTGACCGGGCTCGGCATCAATCTCATGAACCCGAAGATCATCATTTTCTTCATGACGTTTCTGCCGCAATTCGTCTCGGCCAGCGATCCGCATGCGGCAGGCAAGCTGTTCTTTCTCGGGCTGATGTTCATCGCCATCGCCATTCCGATGACCGTGCCGATGATCCTGGCCGCCGACAGCTTTGCCGGTCTGCTCAAGAAAAGCCCGAAGGTGACGCGGGTGGTGGACTATCTGTTTGCCGGGATTTTCTCGGCCTTTGCGGTGAAGATCCTCATCACGCAGGCGAAGTGAATTTCACCTGGCGGTGAGCCGCTCAAGCCAGAGCCCGGCGCTGCGCCCGGCCACCAGCCAATAGGCCAGGCCCGCGACAATGCCGGAGGCCGCCATGATCGGCAGCAATTCGCTGGCCGGGGTATCGCCGCGCGTTGCCGACTGCAGGACATAAACCGCCACACCGACAAGCCCGCCGCCCAAAGCATAGGCAAGCCATGAGCGCCAGCCGAACCATTCGGCCAGCGCGACAATGAGGATGGCGGGCAGGAAGGCGAAATAGGCGACAAAAATGGCGATGATGGGCGCCATGCCGATCAGGGCCGGCAGGGCGTAAGGGCCAAGCTCGTCACCGGGGGCTGTCTGGCCGGTTGCAAAGGCCAGGATGCCGAGCATGGCGGCAGCGGCCAGACAGGCGAGCAGATAGCCGCCAAGGATGACGGCAAAGCGGATCAGGTAGGCGGCAAAGCGGCTCATGCTTCGCCATGCCCGGCGATCATCATGGCTTCCAGCGCCAGACGGTCGGTTTTTTTCATGCGCTCGGATTCGCTCTTGAGCTGGCCGCAGGCGGCGAGGATGTCGCGGCCGCGCGGGGTGCGGATCGGCGAGGCATAACCGGCGTCATTGATGAAATCGGAAAAGCGCTCGATCGTCTCCCAGTCCGAGCATTGATACTCGGTGCCGGGCCATGGATTGAAGGGAATGAGATTGATCTTGGCAGGAATGCCCTTGAGCAGGATGACCAGATCGCGCGCATCGGCGAGCGAATCGTTGACGCCCTTGAGCATGACATATTCGAAGGTGATGCGGCGCGCATTGGACAGGCCCGGATAGGCCTTGCAGGCGGCGATCAGCTCTTTCAGCGGATACTTCTTGTTGATCGGCACCAGCACATCGCGCAGCGCGTCCTTGGCCGAATGCAGCGAAATGGCCAGCATGACGCCGATTTCCTCGCCGGTGCGGGCAATCTCCGGCACGACGCCCGAGGTCGACAGCGTGATGCGGCGGCGCGACAAGGACAGCCCGTCGCCATCGGAAGCAATCAGCAGCGCCTTCTTGACCTCTTCGAAATTGTAGAGCGGCTCGCCCATGCCCATCATCACCACATTGGTGATCTTGCGGCCTTCGGCAGGGACGATGGCGCCTTCGGGCGTGTCGGCATCGGGGAAATCGCCAAGCCGCTGGCGCGCGGCGATCAGCTGGCCGAGGATTTCGCCCGCCGTCAGATTGCGCACCAGCTTTTGCGTGCCGGTATGGCAGAACGAACAATTGAGCGTGCAGCCGACCTGGCTGGAAATGCACAGCGTGCCGCGGCCCTCTTCGGGGATATAGACCGTTTCGATTTCGACCGGGCGGCCCGCACCGCGCGAGGGAAAACGGAACAGCCATTTTCGGGTGCCGTCGGCAGAAATCTGCTCCTCGGCCACTTCCGGATTCTCGATGGAAAAATTGGCCGCGAGCGCCTCGCGCAGTTCGCGCGAAATGTTGCGCATAGCGGAGAAATCCGACACGCCGCGCACATAGAGCCAGTGCCAGATCTGCTGGACGCGCATCTTGCGCTGGCGCTCGGGCACGCCGACGCTGGCCAAGGCTTCGGCAAGCGCGGCACGGTCCATGCCGGTGAGCACGGGGCCGGTCAAGGAGGGGCCAGTCGGCAAGGGATGTGCGGCGGCGGGGGTGGCAATGCTCATGTGGCCGGCTCCGGCGAGGTCATTCCGGGGCGGCTCTAGCACGCCGCTGCGGCAACGTCACGCCGCAGGACACTCGGCGCTATTTGCAGGCCTTGATCGAATCCAGGGCGGCGGAAATGCCCTTGAGCGAAAAATTGTAGCTGGTCGGATTGCCCTTGCCCGACTTGGCGGCGATCTTCATTTCCGAACCGCCCTTCATGGCGGCAATCAGCGCGGGCTCTTCGGCGGCGTTTTCCATCCAGGCCGACTTGCCGCGCGTGAACATGTTGAAGCTCTTGTCGCCGACCGAAACGGTGATCAGTGATTTTTCCTTCAGCGGATAACCGGCGATGAATTGCGGCTCGAAGGAAATGTTCTGGCCGGGCTTCTGGCTGACCAGGAAGAAAATGTCGCCATGGTCGAGCGTGGCTGGCTGCTTGTCGGCGGGAACGGCCAGAACATAGCAGACCTTGCCCTTGGCGACCGCATAGGAAAACGTGCCCCAGGCATTGTGCTGGCCGGTCTTGGTGGCGGTCTGGGCAAGTGCAGGGGCCGCGCAGGCAAGGGCTGCCGCGCAGGCAAGGGAGGGGATAAATCCGCGCATGGTTCCGTTCATTTCAATGCCGAGCCTCAGCTTTGGCCGCATTTGACGCAAACAGGGTTACCAAACGGTGAAAACCGCCAGGACTTTGCCCGGATTGCGCCGCAGCGGGCGTCATCGGCTGCTTTCAACGCCGAGAAAACGGCGAGAGTTTGGCTATGCATGCCAAGGCAAGCGGACCGCGTTGATTCAAGGTGAAAAAAGAACGAATGCGCCGGGCGCGGTTCAGGACAGGTCTTCGATAGCCTGACGGGCCTTTTGCCGGTGTTTTGGCGTGATGTTGCCGGCAATGGCGGCAATCGCCGCAGTCAGCACGGCCATGTCATCCGTGAAGCCGACCATCACAAGGAAATCAGGCACAGCATCAAACGGCAACACGAAATAGCCGAGGGCGGCCATCAGCGTGGCGCGGGCGGTAAACGGCGTCAGCGGATCGGTGGCGCAAAACCATGCGGCGGCAAGGTCTTCGGCAAATGGCAAGCGGCCGAGCGCCCGGCGCAAATGCGGCCAGAACCGGGTGCGGACATTGTCCTCGTCGCCCGGCCTGCCGGACAGGATGTCATCAAAACTGCGCATGGCCATTCCTCCCGAAGACCGCTTCGACAGATAAAAATGGGAATGTCTGCGGACCATTGCAATAGAATATCAAACGGCCAGCCGGTTGATGATGGCGGCCAGTTCTAGATCGAGCGCGGTGACGCCTCCCGCCGAATGGGTGGTGAGCGAAATGACCACCTTGTTCCACGCATTGGACCAATCGGGGTGGTGGTCCATCTTCTCGGCAGCCAGGGCCACAGCGGTCATGAAGGAGAAGGCGGCAGCGAAATCGGCAAAAACCAGATTGCGCATCAAGGCTTTTTCGTCCGCTGCCAAAGACCAGCCCGGAAGGCCGGCAAGCGCGGCGCTGATTTCATGGGGCGCAAGCAAGACGGGCTTCGACATGGTCAGCCTTGCCCGCTGAGCGCCATGCGGGTCAGGCTTTCTGTGGGTTTGAGCGGCCAGGCTTCTTCGATGACATAGGGGCCGCCGCCAACCGAATCGCGCGACGACATCAAGACAAAACGTGACGGCCGAAACGGCGGGGCGAGGAAATTGCCGCGCGAAGACAGCCAGAAGGCGACAGCGGCGGGATCGGTGTTTTTCAGCCGGGCCAGCGTGACATGCGGGGTAAACTTGCGGGCATCGGCCGGCAGGCCGAGCCTCAGCACCAGCCGGTCAATGTCGGCCTGCAGGGCCGTCAAACCCGGCGAAGGCTGCACGCCCGCCCACAGCGCATGCGGCTTTTTCGAGCCGAACGCGCCGACGCCCGACAGGGTGAGCGAAAAGGCCGGCCGCTGGATGCGGTCAAGGGCGGCAGCGATTTCGTCGGCGACATGGCCTTCGACATCGCCGAAGAAACGCAGGGTCAGGTGATAGTTTTCGGTGTCGATCCAGCGGGCGCCGGGCAGGCCGCCGCGCAAGAGCGAAAGCGACAAGGCCGCGTCGCGGGGTATTTCGAGTGCGGTGAACAGCCTTGGCATCCTGGCCTCCCGAATCGAAGTTCAGCCAAATCGGATCATGCCCGCAAGCAGCGGGCAAGCCTCATCCGCCGGACTTTGCGGAAAGTGCGGTTTCAACATGGGGAAGAATGCCGCCGACAATGCGGCGGACGCCTTCAGCGTTGGGGTGCATGACATCGGCGAGAAGCAGATCCGGCTGACCGGCAACGCCCTCCAGGAAAAACGGGTAAAAGCCGGTGGCAAATTCGGCGGCGAGGCGCGGAAAGATGGCGTCGAACGCTGCCTGATAGGGCGCACCGAGGCCGGGATTGGCGCGCATGCCGGCCAAAAGCACCGGGATATTGCGGGCTTTCAGCCTTGCGAGCATGGCGCGCAGATTGGTTTCCGCCAAAGCCGGTTCAAGCCCGCGCAGCATGTCATTGGCGCCAAGCTCCAGAATGACCAGCGCTGTTCCATCCGGCACCGACCAGTCCAGCCGCTCCAGCCCCGCGCCGGTTGTGTCGCCGGAAACGCCGGCATTGATGACGGTGGCATCGCGGCCGTTTGCCCTGAGGGCTGATTGCAGCTGCGCGGGAAAACCATCAGCTTCCGGCAATTGATAGCCGGCCATCAGGCTGTCGCCAAAGGCGACGATGACCGGTCCTTCGGCGCGGGCCGCCATCGGCAGGACCAAAAGGGCTATCAGGATTGCGAACACTGCGTTGTGCGGCATCCAAGGTTTGAAACGCATGGCGGAAGCCCCATATGGTGACGGCAAGCCGATTCTATTCCCCCAATATAGGACACAGATGCGTGACTGAAACCGTCATCGACCTGAAAGACGTGCATTTGCGGCTGGGCAGCGGCGCGGTGGCCGTGGATGTGCTGAGAGGGATAAGCCTGTCGGTGAAGGCTGGCGAGACGGCGGGCATTGTCGGGCCGTCGGGGTCGGGCAAGTCGACTTTGCTGATGGTGATTGCCGGGCTGGAGCGGGCTGACCGCGGTGCGGTGACGATTGCCGGGCAGAATCTGATCGGCCTCAGCGAGGACAGGATCGCCGCCTTTCGCGGACGGACCATCGGCATCGTGTTCCAGTCGTTCCATCTGATCGCCAACATGACGGCGCTTGAAAATGTCGCGGTGCCGCTGGAACTCGCCGGACAGGCCAATGCCTTTGCGATTGCCAAAGCCGAACTGGCGGCCGTCGGGCTTGGCGAGCGCATGGCCCATTATCCGGGCGAGCTGTCGGGCGGCGAACAGCAGCGCGTGGCCATTGCGCGGGCGCTTGCCCCGCAGCCGCGCTTGCTGATCGCCGATGAGCCGACCGGCAATCTCGATCAGGCAACCGGAACCATGATTGCCGACCTGTTGTTCCGCCAGGCGCAGGAACGCGGCATGACCCTGGCTTTGGTGACGCATGATCCGAACCTTGCGGCGCGCTGTTCGCGGCAGATCGCCATGCGCTCAGGCCGGATAGACGCACCGGAGGCGGTAATCTGATGCCGTTGATGCAGACGCTCAGGCTGGCGGCGGTATTTTCGCTCCGGGAAATGCGGGCCGGGCTGGCCGGGTTTTTCGTGTTCATCGCCTGCATTGCGCTGGGCACCGGGGCGATCGGCGGGGTCAATTCGGTGGCGCAGGCCATTTCGGATGGCGTCGCCAATGAAGGACAGGCACTGTTGGGCGGCGATCTGCGGTTCGGGCTGGTGCAGCGGCAAGCCAAACAAGACGAGCGCGCCTGGCTCGACGGGCTTGGACAGACAACCGAGAGCTTCGGCCTGCGCTCGATGGTGCGGCGTGATGACGGCTCCGATCAGGCGTTGGCCGAGGTGCGGGCGGTGGACAAGGCCTGGCCGCTTTACGGTACTGCCGAAACAGAACCGGGGTTTTCGCACGATCTTTTTGCCGCAAAGGACGGCGTGCAGGGGGCGATTGCGCCGGCCATGCTATTGGAACGGCTCGGCGTGAAGCCGGGCGAGGTGGTGCGGCTGGGCGAAGGCCGTTTCCGGATCAGCGCCGTTCTGGCGCGCGAGCCGGATGCGCTGGCCGGCGGCATAGGATTCGCGCCGCGCTTTCTGATCTCGGTTGAGGGCTTGCAGGCGAGCGGCCTGATCCAGCCGGGCAGCCTTTATGACAATGCCGTCCGGGTAAAACTGCCGGCGGGCGCCGATCAGGGCCGGATTGAGACAATCAAGGCGGAAGCCGGGACACGGTTTGCCGAGGCGGGATGGTCGATCCGCACACGCGACAATGCGGCGCCCTCACTGTCGGCCAATATCGAACGGTTTTCGCAATTCCTGACGCTGGTCGGGCTGACCGCGCTTCTGGTCGGCGGGGTCGGGGTAGCCAACGCGGTGCGCGCCTATCTGGACGGCAAGCGGCCGGTGATCGCCACCTTCAAAAGCCTTGGCGCGTCCGGCAATTTCGTGTTCACCGTCTATTTCGTGCAGATCCTGATGATTGCCGCAATCGGCATTGCATTCGGGCTCGTGCTGGCGGCATTGGCGCCGCCCGTCGCCATCTGGGCGCTCCGGGACGTGCTGCCGGTCAATGGCGCGGGCTGGCTCTATCCCGGCGCACTGGGTCTGGCGGCCATCTACGGCG
>JBATMU010000096.1:0-2395 GCA_049289995.1 Rhizobiaceae bacterium
ACAGTGCGCCCGCCGCCAGGTCGGTGACGAATTCCTGCGCCGCCGCCGTCATCACCACGCGCACCTTTGCGCCGCGCTCACGCAGCCGCCGGATCAGGTCGAGGCTCTTGTAGGCGGCAATGCCGCCCCCAATGACGAGCAATATCGCTTTGCCGTCCAGCGGACTGCCTGACGGCGTGGCGCCGGCAATCGGCAGGGCAAGGCCTGCCGGTGTCGCTGCCAAGCCTGAAGAACGTGGCGCATTGGCCGCAACCGCCAGTTCCGCCAGGAAATGTCGCGCTTCCTCTTCCATGGAACGGCCATTGGCGGCGGCGCGGCGGCGCAGCGCCTCCTTGATGTCCGGATCGAGATTGCGGATTGTTATGCTTGCCATGATAGCGCTCCTCACCAAAAATTGGCAGAGAAACGCAATCATTGCAATCAATTTCACCAAACGGTCGGCCTTAAGGCCGCAACCATGCTGTCAATGCTATCAACTCACCTGGAAGGCAATCCACACGGCCGCTGCCGCAATCACCCACAGCGCCACGCGGCCTGACCGTGTGTGCCGCGCTTCGGCCTTGCCGATGGCCTTGGCGGTCGCCTCGTCAAAGCGCAGGCCGTTTTCGGCCATGGCATCGATCTCGCGTGACAGCCTTTCGGTGCGCGCCGCCAGCTCCGGCGCCTGACGCACCAGCGCCATCAGGCCCTGTGCGCCGGCCCGTGCATCCGACAGCATGGCGGCAGGCCCGAGATTGGCGGCTATCCAGCTGCCGACCACCGGTTCGGCGGTTTTCCACATGTTGAATTCCGGATTGAGCATGCGTGCCACGCCCTCAACCACGACCATTGTCTTTTGCAGGAGCAGCAATTCCGGACGCGTTTCCATGTCAAACAGCGCCGTCACTTCAAACAACAGCGTCAGCAGCTTGGCCATGGAGATGGTTTCCGCCGCCTGTCCGTGGATCGGCTCGCCGATGGCGCGGATGGCTTGGGCAAATCCGGCCACGTCATGATGGCGCGGCACATAACCGGCGTCGAAATGCACCTGCGCCACCCGCATGTAGTCGCGCGTGATGAAGCCATAGAGGATTTCGGCCAGGAAGCGCCGTTCCTTCATGCCGAGCCGCCCGCAAATGCCGAGATCGACCGCGACGATGTCGCCACCGGCGCTGACAAACAGATTGCCCGGATGCATGTCGGCATGAAACAGCCCATCGCGCAGCGCATGCCTGAGAAACGACTGGATGAGATTGGAGGCCAGCCGGTCGAGATCATGGCCGGCCGCTTTCAGTCCGGCAATGTCGGACATTTTCACGCCGTCGATCCAGTCCATGGTCAACACGTCGCGGCCTGTCCGTTCCCAATCGACCCTGGGCAGCAGGAAGCCGGGATCGTCCCTGGTGTTGTCGGCCATTTCGGAAATCGCTGCTGCTTCCAGCCTGAGATCCATTTCGATGATCGCCGAGCGCTCCAGCGTGGCCGTCACCTCGACCGGGCGCAAGCGGCGAGAAGCCGGCACGAACCGCTCCTGCAGCCGCGACATCAGGAAAAAGGCTTCATTGTCGCGGGCAAAGCGCTCGCGCACCCCAGGCCGGATCACCTTGACCGCCACCGGCTTTTCGCCATTGGCGGTCATCACGCTGGCCCGATGCACCTGGGCGATGGATGCCGCTGCCACCGGGCTGTCAAAACTCGAAAACAACGCCGTCACCGGCCGCCCGAGCGAACCTTCTATGGCCGAACGCGCCGCCGCATCCGGGAAGAAATCCATCCGGTCCTGCAAATGCGCAAGGTCATCGGCAATCAGATTGCCGACCACATCGGGCCTTGTGGCCAGAAACTGGCCCATTTTCACATAGGAAGGCCCAAGCCGGTTGAGCGCCCGCGACAGCCGTTCGCCGCGCACAGCTTGAGCGCTTTGCCGGCGCGCCAGCCCCTTGCCGATCCGCCAGCCCAGCCAGGCAAGCCCGGTCAGTTCGTCGCCCGGCACAGCGGCAAACACGCCTTCGCGCGCCATGACCCAGCCGGCATGAATGAGCCGCAGCGATGCGCCAAATGTGCTCATCGGGAAAATCTCATGCCGGCCGGTCCGTCACAGCTTCCAGCCCGAATGCAGCGCCGCAATGCCGCCGGTATAATCGCGCCAGGTTACCTGGCTGAACCCGGCAGCTGAAATCATCCGGGCAAATTCCGGCTGGCTGGGGAATTTGGCGATGGATTCCACCAGATAGCGATAGGGCTCGCCATCGCCAGTCACCGCCTTGCCGATGGCCGGTATGGCATTGAACGACCACGCCTCATAGACCTTGTCGAGCAGCGGCATCTGCACTTCGGAAAATTCGAGGCAAAGCAGCCGCCCGCCGCGCTTGAGCACGCGGAAAGCCTCGCTCAGCGCCCGGTCGATATGCGGCAC